>CAXTEW010000256.1:0-4085 GCA_964243175.1 uncultured Acidobacteriaceae bacterium | reverse complement strand
CACAGCAAGCGGCGGAATTATGATGTTGACGCGGGATCCGTCCAGCAGCCGCGCATCCACCATCGGCGATGATTCATCCACGCGTCGCCCCACAGCGGAGACGATCTTGTCGATGATATGCATCAAGTGACCATTGTCCTTGAAGACCACGTTGGTACGCTCGAGCACTCCGCGCCGTTCCACATACACAGTCTGGTGGGTATTGACCAGGATGTCGTTCACGGTAGGATCCTGCAGCAGAGGCTCCAGGGGGCCGAGTCCAAACACCTCGTCCAGAACTTCTTTCGCCAGACGATCACGATCCAGAGCGCTGAGCGGAACACCCTGTTCCGCGAGTAGCTGCAGGATCACGCTGAGCAACTGTCCCTGCGCTGTAGGTGAGCCCTGCATCACTCCTAGCTTTTCCAGGTCGATTCGCTTGATAAGACCCTGGTGAACGGCCGACTTCAACTCGTGGTAGCGGTTGAGGTCCACCTGCGGGGATTGTTTGCTCTCTGCGGACAGCGGCCGAGCCAGCACGCTCATTCTCGATGTTGGATTCGTCGCCATCTTGCTACTCTCCGTTGGTGGTCAGCGGCTTTTATCTATTTCCAAAAGGCAAGGGTCTTGCGAGGCTTCTGTGCCGCGTGTTTCTCCTCGGCCTCGCCCCCATGGTTCACGAGCTGCGTGGCCCACGTGCCCAGCTGGGCGGTAAACTCCGACCGCTTTTGTGGAGCAATGAACTCACCTGAGTTAATCGCGTGCAACAGCTCCGCATAGTGGTTGGGTATCGTGATAAACACAGGGAGCCGCAATGCCTTTTCTATGTGGGCAGCGCTGATTGCATCTCGCGAAGACGCTCGATTGATCACGATGCGGAGTCGGCTTGTCACTGACTCTGAAAGATTGAGGTCCTCTATCTGCCGGGACGCATTGCGCAGCGCGGCAACGTCCGGCGTCGCGACCAGATAGACCTCGTCCGACAGCTGAATTGTGGCCGGCGCCTGCTCCTCCTGGAGAGAAGAATCAATGATGATGAAGTCGTATTCATGCCGCAGCACCTTGAAGACGCGTTCCATCTCCTGGTGAGTCACGCGATAGGGAACAGAGCACACATCCGGTGAGGCGATGACAGAGAGGCCACTGCCGTGTGTCATCAGAAAACCGCGCAGCAGGTCAGCGTCCAGTCGATCCACATTGCGCACCAGCTCGTCGAAATGGTACTGGCTATCCTTGATGCCCAGATACAGGCAGCTATGTCCTAGCTGATGGTGATAGTCGATCAGCAGCGTCTTTTTGCCGTGCTGTTTAACCAGGTAAGCAGCCAGGTGAACAGCCAGCGTGGATGTGCCAACGCCGCCCTTGGCTCCGAACAGCGAGAGCACTTTGCCTCCCGTGGAAGCAGCGACGGTCATCGATGCCAGCCGCGTCTGCAGCCGCTCAAGCGTCTGCTGCAGGCGTGCCGCGGCGACTGGTTTCTGAAGAAACTCAGAGCAGCCCGCCCGCATGGCACGCAGCAGCAGGTCTGTATCCAGCTGCGAGGCGATACCGATACAGGTGACGCGTATCAAAGCCGACAGGTTCAAGATCTCCGCTGTCTGGATAGCGGCATCCGGATCCTTGTCGAAATCTATAAGCGCGATCCATGCCGGCGCGGCTTTCATCCCCTGCGAGTACTGCGGCCGGCGGCTCGGAGTGATGTACTCCTGGAACTCGCCCGCAAACGCAAGACCAGCAACGCCCCCGGGTGCTTGAGACACCAGGCTGCCGAGCTCGGGATCGGCGCACACGGTGAACAACGCCGTCGTACCAATACTTTGGTTTTTCGCTGCCTTACTCATGACGCGCCATCCTGCTTATGGGTGCTGCTGCTGCGCTGGTGTCGCAGCGGGCGTTTAATCTTTCTTCTTCTTGTTGACTTGCTGGTCGAAGTGCTGCGAATCCATGTACGGCTTCACGACGACTGGAACGTCTGGCGGAGGCATCTGGCCCGACAGCGGATCAACGATCTCGGGTGTGACAATTACGATCAGCTCGACCGTGGACGTGGTAACACTCTTCGACTTGAATAACGCACCTAAGACAGGAACACTGGCGATGCCGGGCATGCGGTTGAACATGTCGGTCAGGCGCCGATCGAGCAGGCCGGAGATAGCAAAGCTCTGCCCATCCTTTAACTCGACCTGCGTCTGCGCTCGACGAGTCGCGATCGCCGGCACATCGAAGCCGGATATTTGGACCGCGTTTGTATAGTCAAGGGCGCTCACCTCCGGCGCGACTTTCAGCCGGATCGTTCCATCCGGATTCACATACGGGGTGAAGTCCAGCTTCACGCCGTAGGGACGGAACTGGATCGATACAGAAACGAAGCTTCCCGCGCCGCCCTGCACCACCGGAAAAGGAAATTCACCACCAGAGAGAAAGCTTGCCGGCTCGCCACTCAGCGAAGTGATGGTCGGCTCAGACAGTATCTGTAACACCTGCTTCTGTTCGAGGTCAGCTATGGACGCACCCACATTGCTATTCACGTTGTAGAACAGGAAGTTGAGCGGGTTGCCCACGGTGATGCCGGTAGCCGCTGCCGTGGATCCGATCGCGCCGCCTGCAAAGGAACTGAACTCCTGCGTACCCGCCTGAATAATGTTGGAGCCGCCCGCGATGAAGTTGATTCCAAGTTGCTCTGCGCGGCTACGGTCCACCTCGGCGATGCGCACCTTCAAGCGGACCTGCTTCTGATGTGCTGGTGCCACCCGCAGTGAGTTCGATACATCTTTGGCATACGGCGCGGTCAGCTTCACTGCTGCATCAACAGTCTCCTGCGCACTCACCAGCCCATTCAAGGTGACGCGATCCTGCAGCGCAGTTGCCTGGATTTCATCATGCGGAAACGCCGTACGCAGCGCGGCACCCAGGCCTTCGACATCGACGTCGACTGACACAGTGTAGATCGTGCTTTGCCCGTAGCTGTCCCACAAAACAAGGCTGCTGACGCCGGGCGACTTCGCTGTAATCAAGAGCTGGCTCGGGCTTGAGGTAAGCGACGAAAGCACCGCCGGATTACTGACATATACGCGGCGGAGCAGGCGCGGCACGTCGAGCATCATCGATCGACCAGCAGTGATGTGGAGCATCTCGCTGCGGCCGTTCATCTGCACAGCCGACGCAGACGCGACTGCATTCGGTACAAGCGCCGGCATCGCGGAGGCCCTGCTCGTGACCGCACGAGTCCTCGGCCCGTGCGCGTGATGCAGGGCGGCAGCAGTCGCTGTGGGCACATAGATGCCAAGAGCGAGGAGGCCTGCAAACCACGCGAAACGACCGCTTAGCCGCGGTGTATGAGTGGACACGAAAGGCGCCCTGCGTTGACAAGGTATCTGGTTCATCTCCCTAAAATTCATCCTTCATGGCCTTGTCACCCTGTATGGTTTCCACCGTGTACGCCCGAGGGCGGGCGACGGGTGTGGCGGCGACAACCGCCGCGCGACGTGGTGCAGCGGCATCCGCAGCAGGCGGCGCTCCGCCAAACTGTGACATCTGGGCCGGCGCATCCGATACATGCTGGCGATCCGCGCCATTGCGCAGGATGAAGTGGATCGTACCCTGCGTACTCGCGAGCACCACGCGCTCCGCATCCTGCGGCGCCAGGAGCAAGGTCAACACGGTCACCGTGGTCGGCTTGCCATCCGGATCGGGCTGCGTCTGGTGCCCGGCAGCCAGTACTTCGGCGTCCTGCAATACAGTCGCTGTCATCGGGTCAGGATTGCGATCGGTGTGATAAGTAACGAGCACATCGACATGCGAGCCCGGTAACACGAATCCACCGACGCCCACCACGTCATCGCTCTTGAGCGCGAGGGCGCGCAGGCCGGGTGGTATGCGAGTCGTGATGCCCGGGCCGGCAGCGATCGAGGCAAGATCCTTGTCAATTACAGGCTGCCCGACCTCTACCGGGTAAAGAACCGTGCGACCGACCACGTCCTCAGGCTTGGCGTACGCGCCCTGCATCGGCTGCGTCGCGGGCCAGTCTATCTGCTCCAGCGCGTCTACCTTCACCACCTCGCCGGCGGCGATAGGCCGGCTGGCCGCGACATACTTCCGCGTTGCTG
>CAXTEW010000255.1:0-4091 GCA_964243175.1 uncultured Acidobacteriaceae bacterium | reverse complement strand
GGCGCCCAGGACGGGCCGGGGCAGCGGGAGGGCCTGGCCGGGATCGGGCGGGCGCTGGCGGCGTCAGGCGAGGGCCAGCGGGCGTTTGCCGCGCAGCAGGACCGGGCGCGCGAGGCCGAGCGGGAGCGGCTGGGGCTGCGGCAAGGGCCGCGGATGGGGATGTGACA
Source organism: uncultured Acidobacteriaceae bacterium (assembly GCA_964243175.1). Taxonomy (GTDB): domain Bacteria; phylum Acidobacteriota; class Terriglobia; order Terriglobales; family Acidobacteriaceae; genus EB88. The sequence continues at coordinate 3,924 of CAXTEW010000255.1, read as the reverse complement.
GCATTTCCTTGGACGCGCAAATTTGGGACATCTGCACATGCCTAACCTGAACAATGATTGTTTTCGGGTGCGTTATGCAGCTATCGCACTTGGATTTATTTGCCTGGTGGAGGCTGGTGGCGAGATAGCCAGCGCATATGGCTTCAAATTTCTTTTTTTCATGCCTATTGTGCTGATTTTCATAGCGATGCTTGTTTATACAGTGATTGCTTTCTTATACAACTTAATCAAGCTTAACTGGAAGCGCTTGCTTTCTATGCTGGCCGCCGTCCTCGCAGCGTTCTCCTTAATCAGCTTGCAATACCATGCCGGACTTACTCCAGACTACCTGCGCTTTGTGCTCGTGCGCCCATATTACATCGCTCAAGTAAATGAAATGCTGTCTGCACCAATAAGCTTTAAGGCTTGGTTCTGGGATGAAACCGGCGGCGGCGTTACAAGTCATGAATTGGACGTACTCGTCTATGACGAAACGGAGCAATTGCTCCTGTCGCCTGAGCTTCGCACTGACGAGTGGATCAATGCGGTTGAGGCATGTTCAAATTATGCCGAGCTGGATCTGTCAGCAATTGCCAGTTCTGGACGCACACGTAATTGGCCTCGCAATATAACGATCAAAGTTCTGGGCGGGCATTTCTTCCTGGTATCTCATTAACTCCCGGCTTGAAGTAGGCTACTGGATACGTGTAGTACGCGGCCACAAGCCGAAGCCCGACACATCGTCCGGCAGGGCTTGCCTTACCGGACGCATAGGCGCTCCAACCATCTCACTGAAAACAGAGATGCTGGACGCGGGCCGCCCCATGCTCTCCACGGCAACGCCGAACGGATATTATGGAAACCCAGCACGGCTACTGTTTCCGAGAGTGTGGCAAGCAGTAGCTGATCTTAGCCAAGCGTGCGCTCTGTAAGGAAACGAGCAACACAATCCGCAGTGTACACTTTATCATCTACGGCACGACCAGGGTCGCCCCCAATCGCATTCACGGCGGCTAACTGAGCTGCAATTGCCAGCGCAGACTCGCGCCGATTCGATGAGGAAAAATCTTTGCTTATATGGAGCAAGTCAGAAATGATGGATGCAAATTCCTTATCCTTGTGGCTGCGCAAGTACTTCCCCATGCAGCCGACGGCAATACCTCCAGAAAACGGATATTTTCTGGCAGGTGGTATATAGTTCAATGCATCCATGATCTGCCTTCTGTATTTTTGTTGAAGGCCCATATCGCAAAGAAACCGTAACGCATAGGCCGCTATCTTGGATGAGGGAAGTTGCTCAAGATGTGAAACTATGATGTCCTCGACACCTTCTATGTTGGATCTGGCCAGGGCACCCATAGCGTATACGATCTCGTGGTCTGCAAGCGGATGTTCCATTGCAGAAAGCAAAGAGGATGCTTCATCCTGAGACAAAGAACCACCTTCATATAGCTTCTCACAAAGATTTTGAACCAACACTTTAACCTCGTTCTCATCACTCATTGTCTTTGGCCCTGAACTATCCTTCCACCTAGCATGTGGAAAGCTTCTAAAAGGCACGCCCGACGAGCGACAAACCCCATGCCTATCAGGCTGCTATGCTGCACCACAGCAACGCAGGAAGTGCGGTTACGAAAAATCATGGAAGATGATTGTGTCGCCGGGTTGGAAGAGTTCAGCAGCTTCGCTGGCTTTAGCAACCACACCCAGCCAGCTCCTTCGCAGCCCAGGACTGTCTATGAACTCTGGTCCGGAGTAGGCAGACTTGCCGCGCTCGCTCTGGACGACGCCGTTTCCGGAGATGGTCCCGCTGAAACCGTCCTTGAGCACCAAGACAAGGCCCCGCCCCGCGAGGGTAAATACCTGCTCGATCTCTGCCTGCCCGCTTGCAGCTTTGCACGGTTCACTCATACGCTGATCATACCATTTTTCCCGAACAGGGGTACCATCGGCTGGTCTGGCCTTGCGCCCGTCCCATGCTGCACCGCAGCAACGCAGAGTCGGCATTATGGAAAGGCAAGGAAAGTTAAGCGGAAGCATTGGCACAGTCGTCAAGCCCGTCCATGGAGGCACTGGCACGGGGACTTGGCGGATGCCAGTATCCAAGCCTTCCAGACGGCCGCAGAGGGCCTGCAAGGACTTACCAAGGTCGTTGCACCCGGCGACACGCCAGGCCCGCCCAGCAACGTCCTAGGTGTGACGGGGTGCGGCAGGCCGAGCGGCAGCGGCAGGCGCTTGCCACCGCGCAGAAGGTAGGGATGCGGTAGCAGCGGAACCAAAAATGCAGTTCAGCCGAGTAAAGAAGCTTTGTTAGCTGGCTGGCAGCGCACGGCTGCTGCTTCCAACCCGTAGCCGCTCAGGCGCAAGCGTCAGCAGCCGCAGAGGATACAGATCTGCGCGGGTGGGATTGACCGGATCATACAGCGCGGTCGCGGTATCCCCGGCTGCGAAGCTACGGGTTGAAGAACCGACGGCCTGCTGACTGGCCTTTCCGACTTTACGCGCCACACCCTGACGGGTGATGCCGGTCGCGTCCGGAAATTCGAAGCGGGCGTTGGTGGTGGCATAGCGGCCCCAGTTTTCCGTCCGGACAGCCCTGACCGTCGCTGCTGTGTGCCACCCCCACCGCAGTAGGCGACGTTCGCGCCAGTAGAAGCAGGCAAAGGCCAACGCTCCCGCCGTCGCGACCAGGCCGATCATGACGGTTGCTGTCTTCAGCGGTTTCCACGGGTCGCGCGATGCCGTCACGAGATTCATTTCCAGCACTGAGATGTCCGGACGGAGGGGCAAGAACACGACGCCCACAGCGCCGCCGACAAACAGGTTGCGGAACTGCGCCTCGCTTACGAAGGCCTGCCTCGACTGGACGGCCTCTATCGGATTAGGAGGTGCCGGATCAGTAAAGCCATAATCCACTCGGTAGCCTGGGCCGCCTCTTCCTCGGATCACAGTGAGCGCACGGACCGTCCCTTGAGCGTGCACGCCGTGCGCCAACAGTTGCGACGTATGATGGGCAGCTACAAAGCCGAACAAGATGGTGAATGCTGACAGGATCAGCAGGCCGCTGCCGATCAACCGGAGCATGTAGATTATGTCCCGGCGAAGCCGCACTTTGCGTGGCAGCGGTTGGCCAAAGCCGGACGGCCAACCTCCGCCGTCTCTGGCGACGCTACTCGCTTGAACCGTCATCGAGGCGTACATTTTTGCGCACCGGCAGAGGTTGCCGCAGCAGACGATGGCGTCCCCCCGTCAGCGCCGACGCAAGACCCTTCCAGCCCTGGAAGGACAGCACCCGCTCATGCACAGGCTCGCGACGGTCGGCCCGTTCGACTGCATCCAGGAACGCAGCAGCGTCATCCTCAGCCGTGCCGCCTACGACGATCTTCATGTTCTCACCTACACCTCGATACCGCCCGTGCCGTCGATCTGCTCCGGTGTTGAAGCGGGAGCTTCGGCAGTGTCGCGAAGCCGGGGCAGGTGGTCATTTAGCGGTGCCGGGCGGTAGGCGCCCGTCGCGCAGGGCGGCCAAGGACTCCACCAGGTCGGCCTGCAGCCGGGTTGGCGTGGCCTGGCCGTCTCGCCGTGCCTTGCGGCCGTCCCGCGTCTCGTCCAACTCGCGGGCCGCGGCCGTGCGCCCGGCTTGGTCCTTGGGCCGGAACCAGAGTTCGACGGCCAGCACCTTGTTGCGCGGTCCCTGCTCCACCTTCCAGCCGCAGGCGAAATCGGCGAGCTGGTTTACCTCGGCGCAGGCCGGCTCCACCACCTTGCGCCGGATGTCGGCCCAAACTCGGTAATGTCCGGCCGGCACCCCCATGACCTCGCGCAGCTCCTCCACGGTGCCGCGCCAGCGCGCGTCGCGCCGGCCGACCAGCAGGGCGCCGCGCTCGTAGAGGGTGACGCTGTAGCGGCTCTCGAAGGCGAGCAGGGCGGCGCGGTTCATGGCGG
>CAXTEW010000254.1:0-4116 GCA_964243175.1 uncultured Acidobacteriaceae bacterium | reverse complement strand
GACCGTGGCTGCACCGGCGCGCTGCGTCATCAGGTCGCTCTGCAGCCGGGCCTGAATATTCTGGTACTCCACCTGCGCCGACTTCACGTCCAGCTGCGCGGTCAGCAGCTCCTGCTCCAGTTGCGGGTCCGTCAGGTCCATGATGATGGTGTCGGGCTCCACCCGGGCGCCGGGAAGCACACGCAGCCGCACCACGGTCGCCTCGGTCTCCGCGGGAATCAGCCGGATACGATCCTCGCGCGGCACCAGCGTACCGATGCCGCGCACCTGCCGCACCATCGGTCCACGCTTCACCGTGTCCGTCCATACCGTGCTGCGCTCTACCGGCGAAGCAGCCGGCTTGAGGCGAGAGACAGCGAAGCCCGCGGCAGCCAGGACAAGCATCGCAACAGCCACAAACACCCAGCGCTGCCGGGTTTTCTTCCGCTTGATATCTGGTCGTGAAATATCCATACATTCCTATCTATTGCACGTGGAGTGCCACTGTTCGCATCGCGGCATTTCCTTGTTTCCTGAGGGCCGAGGCAGATGTATCTCTCTCGAGCGTCCACATGCGGGCAAATGCGTCCGGATGTGGACACTTACAGAAGGCTGCTACTCCACACGCAGGGCCTGCACCGGGTCGAGCATGGCCGCACGGTGCGCCGGCAGATACCCCGCAGTGACACTCAGTGCTGCCACCGCCAGCGCGGTCATCCCCAGGATCGCGGCCTGCAGTGACTGCACCCCGGGTAAAGCACCATTCAGCAGCTGCGCCACCTCGAAGGCAAGCCCTACTCCCAGGGCGAGCCCGACACCTGTCACCACGAGGCTTCGCCGCAACAGCATACCCAGGACAGCCGCGCGGTTAGCGCCGAGTGCAAAGCGAATACCTATCTCGTGGGTACGTTCTGTTACAAGGTTGGCCATGACGCCGAAGATACCCAGCGCACACAGCAGCAGCGCGATCAGTGCATCGACCGTGAGCATCGCGGCCATGTACGACAAGCCGGTTAATGACTCGGAAAGAAAGCGAGTGTAAGTTTCCGCAGGATCGACAGGTACCGTGCTGTCGAGCGCGGACAGCGTCTGTCGTGCAGAGGAAGCAAGCCGCAGAGGATCGCCGCCGGTGCGCAGCACATACGTGCCCGACGTGGTGGGGAATTGCGTGGATGCGAGATACACAGCAGGCTTCGGCGTCTGGTCGACCCATAGGTACAGCACGTCTGCCACCACGCCCACAACCTGGAGCGGTGGCGTGAGATTCGCATCCCTGCCTAACTGGATCTGGTGGCCAAGCGGGTCCTTGCTGCCGAAGTACATCCGGGCAAGCCGTTCTGAAATGACAGCGACTTTCGCCGAGTCGAGGCTGTCGCTGGTAGTGAGCAAGCGGCCCTCCACCAGCTGGATACCAAAGCTCTGGAAGTAGCCAGGGCTTACGGTCAGCCGTTGCGTGGTGCGTGCCTGTCCGGGCAGGGCAGGATCGCCGGCGATGGCAAGGTCCTGCCACCACAGACCGGTGTTGTTGTAAGGCAGCGCAGTCGTGAACTCAGCGCTGCGTACCTGGGGCAGGGTGCGCAGGCGATCCAGGCTGTCACGCAGAAACGCAGCCTGCTGCGCGGGCCTGGCATAGTTCGCCGCGGGCAGGTACGTGTTCAGCACCAGCGCGTGTGCCGGATCAAACCGCGATGCGGCATCGAGCATGGTATACATGCTGACCGCGATGCAGGCCGCGCCCGCCACCAGTGTGGTCGCAAGCATCACCTGCGCGCCGGCAAACAAGTTGCGCAAACGGTGCGAGCGCGCGGAACCACTTACCGAGCGGCCGCCGGCTTTTAACTGCTCCAGCAGATTGACGCGCATGCCGGCCAGTGCCGGCGCCAGTCCCGCGATCAGACCCGCGATCACCGCCACAGCTATCGAATAAGCCAGCGTTCGCGGGCTCAGGTGAATATCGTTCCACCCGGCGACATAGCGGCTGACCTGCGACGGCATTTCGAGCAGGATGTAATGGAGAGCAACGCGGGCCAGCAGCAGGCCCCCGGCCGCGCCCAGCAGGCTCAGCAGCAGGCTTTCCAGTAACAACTGGCTGAGGATGCGCTGCCGCGATGACCCCAGGGCTGCTCGTACAGCCATCTCCGGCCCGCGGCGCAGCGTGCGCGCAAACTGCAGGTTCGAGATATTCACGCAGACCACGATCATCAACAGCCAGGTGGCGGCAAGGCTGATGCCCATAAGTCGCGGCGTCAGATCGCCGTTGATGGTTTCAATCAGCGGACGCACGCGCACGGTCCAGCCCCGGTTCGACTGCGGGTACTGCCGGGCGATGCCAGCGGCAATCGCATTCAGCTCCCCTGCAGCGGCTGCTGTTGTTGCGCTGTCACGCAGCCGGCCCGTCACCACGTACTTACGCAGAGTACGATCGCTGCGGTCCGCCGGAGACAAGGCCAGTGGCACCCACAAGTCTGTCAGGTCCACATGGTCAAAGCTCTGCGGCATTACGCCAACCACGGTGTACGTACGGCCATCGAGCACGAGCGGCTGCCCGAGCGCGTCAGCACGGCTGCCGAAATGCGACTGCCAGAAGGCATGGGTCAGCACAGCTTCCGCATCGCGCCCCGGTTCATCCTCGTGCGCAAGGAAGGTACGGCCAAGCAGCGGGCGGATCTGGTATACGCTGAATAGGTTCAAGGTCGTGCGCGTCGCCTGCGCGTGCTCTGACTGCGCACTGCGCGTCAGCGTGACATAGGACCCGGCGCGCGCGGCGAGCCCGGCGAATGCGTGGCTGCCGGCCACGTAGTCCACATAATCCGCGTAACTAAGCGCCTGGGGAGGCTCAGTCCCGCGCTGCTCGCCTACCGAGAGAACACGGTCCAGTTGGGGCGTCGCGAGCGGCCGCAGCACGATCGCGTCCATCACGCTGAAGCTCGAGGCCGTCGTCGCCAGCCCCAGGGCAAAAGTCAGGATGATCGTCAGCGAGAACAGCGGCGCCCGCGCCAGCTGCCTCCACGCGAAACGCAGATCACCGGCAAGGTGTTGCAACCATGGTGCTGGCAATCTCGATACGAGTCGTGACATACGCACCTCTTACCGGAAGACATTGCACGTCGCTAGCCAAACCTCGACGCTGCCAAAATATCCCCGGTACGCTGCAAACAGCAGCATCGCCATGCTGGTTCCGGCGGCAGGGGCTGCCCGGAACGTCCACATCCGTGAACAGTGTGCGGAAATGGACGATCGCCCCGGCGTGCCGCGCGCCCTGTCATGCTCCTCTCACGAGCGGCTGCTAGCTTGCACTCTCGAGTACACCGTCCTATGCGCGAAGTGCTGAGAACCCCGCGCCAGGGCCCTACTCTGGAGAATTCACGATGAAACCCTGTCTGAAACGCCATGGATCGATGGTCCTGGCCAGTGTTGCCCTCTTCCCCATCTGCCTGCCTGCTGGTGCGCAAACGACCGCTGGTGGCCTTGGCCCCGAACCACCTGGTCGTCAGCCGCAGTGTGTACGACAACAATGCGGGCAATGTCACGGTGGGCGAGATACTGCCTCCTAACTGCGCCGCAACGCAGGGTGGCTGCTCTGCTTCGACCGGTGCGCCGTACAACGGCACCTATCCGTATGTCTTCAACAACGACCTGTATGACAGCAGCTTCGGCATCACGTCCCGTATCTATCTCGACCAGATAGATATCTTCGGCAATGCCGTCTCGTCCATTGAAGTACCGAACAGTGATGATACGGCTTCGCCCACAGCCAAGCACCTGGTCACCAGCTTCAGCTCCAAGTCCGAGCTCGCGCTCAACTTATCGACAGACGGCAAGTACCTGACGTTTATGGGCTACGTGGCGCCGGTCAACACGCTCGACGTATCGAACTCGAATACGCCGCTCACTATCGACCCCACCAATCCCGATGGGCAAACGCCGTACTACCGGGCCATTGCCAGAGTCGGCGCCAAGGGTGGCTTCAAGTTCATCGAGACCAACGCCTACAGCGGCAACAATGGGCGCGCGGCGATCCTGAACAACAGCAATGGCGACCCTGTGTACTACACCGCTGGAAACGCCGGCAATGGTGCCAACCCGCAGCCGAATGGCGTGATTCTGGGCGCCGGCGCGCAGCTTGTTTCGCCCAAC
>CAXTEW010000253.1:0-4166 GCA_964243175.1 uncultured Acidobacteriaceae bacterium | reverse complement strand
GTTCCTGAAACCGCGTCGCGAGCCTTGCCGTGTTTTATAGTTCGCACAGCGCGGAGTCAGTGTGCCGCTTTGAAGGGTTTGCCTCAATGCAGGAACCACCACCATCATTTGCGACGTTCTGGGCCGGGGACGAAGTGTCCGCGTTTGAAGCGTCGTGCCTGCACTCGTTTGTTGTCCGCGGCTACCGAACCATCCTGTACAGCTACGGCACGGTGCGCGATGTACCTGCGGGCGTGGAGTTGCTGGATGCCGCCACAATCGCGCCTGCGGAGTCCATGCATCGCTTCTGGTACAGCGGCAAACCGAACCTCAGCCACTTCTCTGACTACTTTCGCTACCTGCTTTTTCGCCGGACCGAGCACATCTGGATCGATGCGGATATGCTGCTGCTGCGGACCATCACCATCCCGCTGGGCCGCATGCTCCTGGCGCGCGAACGCGACGACAGTATCTGCGGCGCCATCATGCGGCTGGACAACACGCGACCCGAGCTGGCACGGCTCGTCTCGGCGACCGAGGCCGCCATGGATCACGAACTGCGCTGGGGCGAGACCGGCCCACGCCTGATTACCAGTGTGTTCGGCCAGCCTGACCTGTTCCAGGGCTCCCTGGAGCCAAAATACTTCTTCCCGCTGACCCACGACGACTGCTGGAAAGTCTTTCTGCCCGAGTACCGCGAAGAGTGTGAGCAGTTGTGCAGCAGCGCCTTTGGGGTGCACCTGTGGAACAACATCGTCGACAAGCTCGGGGTGTGGAAGTGCATGGCGCCACCCGCCGGCTCATTCCTGTCCTGCGCTCTGGAACGGGACGGCAGCCTCCGCTTCTTCAGGGACACCTATCCGGCGCCGGTGATACGGCAGATGGTGGAGAACTGGTGCATGCGTCTGGATGGCAGCGATCTCGGTATCTTGAACCTTTCCCGGCAGGTGCTGCCGAGCATCCTGCGCACGGCAAGGAACTACCGGACGCCGACCTTTTTCCGCTCCAACAGCCGCGCGATGTAGCCGACCTGTTGCCGGAGACGCCGCGCCGGTTCCCCCGGGCGCATTGGTTCCAAGTCGTGAAGCGGCTCGCCCTTGTTATGCGGGGACCCTGTCGAGGAGACGCTTCCAGTTCTTCTGGTTGCGGCGGAAGCTTTTCTTCAGGTCTTCCAGAATGCGCTCGAAATCCGTGTGTCCGCTCAGGCGCTTCCATGCGGGGTTCTGCGCAAACCAGGGGTAGTTCTCATTACCCAGGTAGATCGCGCGCCGCAGCCAGTGAAGTGCTTCGCTCTCGTCGCCTTCGACGGCAAAGTAAGTCGCCAGCCGGTACGCCATTTCGCTGTCCGCCTCGGCTGCCGAAATGGAATTTTCCTCGATCAGCTGCGCTGCCCGCTCGCGCTGCCCTGCCTGCACGTAGCACATGGCCAGCGTGGGATAGGCCAGCCGCATGCTGTCGTCGTCCTTGATCACACGCTCCAGGATGTCGATGGCCGCCGCGGTGTCATTCTGCCGCATGCGCTGGTACGCGACCGAGGTCCGGAGCAGTGGGTGTTTCGGCTCCAGCGCAAGTCCTTTTTCCAGCTCGTCGTTGGCCAGTTCTAGCTGGTTCTGGTACTGGTACACACGGGCGCGGTGGTTGTAGATCACCGGCGCATTCGACGGGTCGAGCTGCAGGGACGCATTGAACTGCGCCAGCGCGTTCTCGTACATGCCGTCCAGCCGCATCGTGATGCCGGCGATGATATGGACCTGCGCATCGTTTGCCGCGGTGTGCAGCAGATGCTCGATGCCGTGGCGGGCGCTTTCCTTTTCCCCGCGCGACAGCAGCATGTACACGCGGTACAGGTTTGCTTCGACCGAGCCCGGATCGATCTCGAGCGCACGATCGAAGGCTTTGCGCGCCGCGATCACGTGCATATGCCCGCCAAAGCCGTGGCGCACATACTGCAGGTGGGTAATGCCGAGGCCGCTCCACGCGGCAGAGAAGGGCGCGTCCTGCGCGGTCACGTGCTCAAAGCGCTCCAGCGCGCGATCCAGGTCGCTGCGGCTCCCCGTACGCTGCATGAACGAGGAAAGCATGGCCCGCGCCTGCAGGTATTCCTCCGACGCCTGGCCGGTCAAGCGGCTCGCCCGGGCAAGCGGGCGCTCCGGTGTCTTTAACTGTCCGATCCCCTGCAGCGAGGCGAAGACGTCATTGCAAATTTCGCTTTGCACCGCGATCAGGTCGAAGGACGGAACACTGATCGCGCCGCCGCCGCCCACGCTCTGGCCTACCACGTCCAGCAGCTGCCAGTTCAGATCAAAGCCTTCCGCCCCGCGCATAAAGCTGCCTGCGAGCACCCAGCGCACCAGCAGCTTCTGCCCGATCTCCAGCGGATCCATGGCCGCAATCTGCTGCGCGTTGTTCATCTGCAGCAGCGCACCGGAAGGCCGCACCACCAGCGACGGCATTCTCGCGAGACGCGCCGCGATGGCGTCGGCCAGCGCTGAGCCGTACAGCTGCGCCACCGGCTGGGGGCCCAGGTTCTTGAACGGCAGCACCATGATGCTGTTCTGCTTGGCCGCGGATTCCGGCGAATCGCGAAAACGCTCCGCCAGCATCGACAGGAAGCCGGTGGTCCGCTTTTCACTTTCCGCCGCAGAGACCGGCAGCGTCGCCGCAGCCTCGCCCGGGATAATCCCGGACTCAAGATTCATCGTCTTCATGATGGTCTTCAGAGCCTCGCGGGTATCCGCCGCGCTGGCATAGCGGTCAGCAGGGTTCTTGGCCAGCAGCGTGTTGATGACGCTGGCCAGCTCCGGAGGCACCAGCGGGCAGCAGGTGGCCAGTGGCGTGGGATCGAGAAACTGGATCGCGCGGATACTTTGGAATTCGTCGCCGTCCTGCCGCGAAAACGGGTGGCGACCGCTTACCAGCTCGTACAGGATGATGCCGAGCGCCCACAGATCGCTGCGCACGCTCGATTGCCCGGTCACGAACTGTTCCGGCGCCATGTAGGCGATGGTGCCTCCGCGCGCCGTGTAGGTCGCCTGCATCGGGCCACCCTTGCGGCTGCTGGTCAGCGACGGGTCAAACTCCGCATCTTCGACACTCAAACGGCGGGCCAGGCCGAAGTCCAGAATCTTGATTAGTCCGCCATCTGTCAGGATCACGTTGGCCGGTTTGAGGTCGCGGTGAAAGATACCAAGCGAGTGGGCAGCGTTCATGCCGTCGGCGATCTGGATGCCGACCGAAAGTACCAGCTGCACGCTGGCGGGCCCATTGGCGATGAGCTTGTCGAGCGGCTGCCCCGGCACATACTGCATCACGATGAAGGCTTCTTCCCCTTCTTCGCCGACCTCGTAGATCGCGCAAACATTGGGGTGCTCGATCGCGGAGGCCAGCCGTGCTTCGCGCAGCACCGTGGTCCGCATCTGGTCGGACGTAAGCGACCCGCGCTTAAGTATCTTCAGCACGACAGGCCGCATCAGCTCTGTGTCATTGGCCAGGTACACTACGCCACTGCCGCCCGTACCGAGCCGTCGCTGCAGCTCATAATGCTCAATCACTCGATGCTTCATGCTGTTGCCAGTGTAGCCGCTGGGCGGGAGCGGCGAGACGACTGGCTGGGCCCGGGGCGACGGCGAGCTCGAGCGGCCGACTAGGGCACCTGCAAGGCTGCACCCGGGTCCGGCAGCGGGAACGAGGTGGCTGTTTCGAGCTCTGGCGGCCCCGGATTGGGCAGCACAATACGCAGCAGTGTGCCGCGCGACTGGTCCCCGTGGCCGAGCTGCAGCGTTCCGCCCAGGGCACGGACCCGTTCGCGCATGCCGCCGATGCCATTCCCCTCCAGCCCGGTGATGCCACGCCCGTCGTCACGCACCACGAGCACGGCCGCCCCCTGCTCAACCGCCAGCAGGATTTCGCAGCTGGCCGCGCCTGCATGGCGCACGATGTTGGTCACGGCTTCGCGCAGCATCAGCGAGAGCGAGGCCTCCTGCTGGGCTGGCAGCCGGGGCACCGCGGCGGGGCGCCGCGTCACCGTCACCCCTGACGTGCGGAGAGCTTCGACGGCCTGCTGGATCTCGGCCTCGAGTCCCTGCGCGCGGTAGCCGGATACAGTCTGCCGCACCTCGGCCAGCGCCCGCCTGGCCGTCGACTGGATCTCGGCCAGCTCCTTTGCCGTACGAGCACGCCCGTCCATA
>CAXTEW010000252.1:2656-4177 GCA_964243175.1 uncultured Acidobacteriaceae bacterium | reverse complement strand
GATACGTGCCAGGGCCGCAGGCTTAACGTTGGGGCCGAAGTAAGGATCCTTTGCCGCGATTGCGCTCACATCCACGGTCGCGATCGAAAGACCCAACCCGCTGTTCAGCACCGGGACGAACTGGTTGGCGAGTAATGCATAGCCGGTGTTCGTTGGATGGATGCCGTCCAGTCCGAAGAGCCCGCCGAGAAACGTCTCCGTGGCCATGTAGTTGTTCACTGAGACACCAGCCGCAAGCGTCGCAAAGAAGGCATGGAGATCAACCAGCGTGGCCCCGGCTGCCGATGCCTGCTGCTGGATCACCTGGTTGTAACTGTTGATCGTGTTTTGCACGGTGACGATTTCGGCCGCGGTGAGCACGTCGCCTGCTGGCAGCGGAGTGGGTGCACCGCCTTTTGCAATCACGCCTTCTTCTGCTTCCAGGTCCTGCAAGCCGGTAGCGTTCACCAGGTCGCCGGTGTTCAAGCCCAGGGCTGCGCCGATCAAGGCGGCAGGCAGCCCTGTCTTGCTTGCTGCTTCGCTGATTACGGTGGCAGCGGGCGTCATATAGGGTATCGCCGTGACGTCAGGAATATTGGCCACAAAGAGATGGGCCGTGGTTCCGGTCTTCAACGTGGTCATCAGCTGCGTGTAGTCGCTTGTAAAACTGCTCAGTGCCGTCATGCTCGCAGGATCGCCGCTTTCATCTGCCTGCAGCGCATCATCATTGCCGATCCAGACAAAGAGCGTGGACGGCTTCAGCGCGACCGCTTCCTGTATCTGCGTATTTGTGTTGCCCACGGGCAGGCCCAGCACAAAGTTCGTGATGATGTCTTCACTTGTCGTAGGCAGCAGGGTCGGGGCTGCATTCAGCAGGTCATGCAGCTTATGCCCGGGCACCGCCAGATCCGTAGGTTGGGCGCCCGGGTTATCGCGGCCCGTGCTGACGCCGCTGCTTTGCTTTACGTCCGGGGGGAAGCCGGTATTTACCAATTGCAGCACCGCGGGGATGCCGGGCGCGGCAATCAAGGGCAGCGTGATTGGGAAGCCCGCCTGCTGCGCCAGGAGACTGCCGTAGCCATTGGGCTGCTGGGTGTCCAACAGCGAGCCATTCTCATACCCTGCAGTAAGCGAATCGCCGATGAACACGACGCTGGCCAGCGGATCGGCGGCCGGCGGGTTGGGCGAAGGCGTCGGCGCAGCGCTGTGGTTGCCGCAGCCGCTCAGCAGCAGGAGTGGTACAACCGCCGCAGCGCCAAGCGGACGAAAGGGACCAGTGAACCTGATTCGCGACATCGTGGCGGCCCTCCTTTTTCTGCGCACACTCTACCACCAAATGGGTGCTTCGCCCCACACACTCACTGCAGCCGTTCGCGCGGCAGAATGACGGGCATGTCTGCGACCGGTAGCCACACCGCGCAGGTACCAGGAGAAGAAGCTCTCCTCAGTCGCCGGAGCGGCGAAGAAGTACTGGCATAGGAACGACGACGGCGTCTAGAAGTAGCTTCGTACTTACCAAGGGTTCAGTGCAGGGTTCAGTGC
>CAXTEW010000252.1:0-2556 GCA_964243175.1 uncultured Acidobacteriaceae bacterium | reverse complement strand
AGGGTTCAGTGCAGGGTTCAGTGCGCGGTTTGAGTGCGGGGAGCCAGCGGGGGAACAGGGACCAGGCTGGGGCCGGGCTCGGGCTCGGAGCGGAGCCGTTTGCCGAATACCAGGCCGACGGTGGAACCAAAGCTGGCGGAGTGGTTGCTGACTCCAAAGCGCAGGCCCCCATCGATGCCGAAGCACTGCGCGTACTGGTGGTAGAAGCCGCCGAAGATGTAAGTGCCGGGCGGCGTGTTGGATTGGGGAATATTTTGCGCAAAGGCTTCGGCGTAGAGCCTGGTCTGCTTCTGCTCATGGAAGCTGAGCGCTACCGACTGCTGACCGCCGTACACGCAGCCCGCTGGCGCCTGGCAGCCGGTCTGCACGATGGAACCATTCAGGATGACATCGATGTCGCCGTTGCGTCCGTAGTGGTGATTGGTGAGGAAGATAGCTTGTTGACCATAGCTCTGCAGTGCGTTTTTCTGACTGGTAGGAAGCTCCGCTTCGTACTGCATGGCGAAACCCGGCATGGGGCGATGGTAGTGCTCCTCCCGCAACACCACCTTGCCGCCAAGCTGCACGTCGCCTATCCCGTTGGTGATTTCTGTTCCCTGCTGCTGGTGTTGAAACGTGGACCAGCCGAAATCCAGGCGCAGACGCGGCAACACAGAGTAAAAGAACGACGCAGCAAGGGTCTGCTGGTTGCCCGGAGTGCTTTGCGGGTAAGCGTCATATCCCGTTTCTACCTGCAGAACACCCTGGCTCTGGATGGTGACGGCATTGGCGATGGTGGGACGGGTAGGATTAAGGTTGTAGTCCTGTGCGTTGGCGTGGGCGGGCAATAGCGCGGCAAATACAAGGGTAGCGGCGCCGAGCAAGACAGCCCTGTTTTGCAGGATTGTGGGGGCGGGCGAGCAGGAGCCCGCCGAGCGCAAGCGGGGGCGGGCTGAGCGATACACAGGAGCGCTGACAAGGCTGAGCATTCAGGCTGGAACCCTTTGCGCGAGCCGATTGCGTGCCAGCCGGTCGAGCTTCGCGAGGATGCGAGTCGCCTGGTGCAGCCGGCAAAGCCTGAGCGCCGCGGCTTCGCGTTGCCGCGCAAGCCCGAGGCCGCTGCTTCCCACGCGAGCCGTCAAGTCCCTCAGGTAGCTCACAAAGGCTTTACTTGCCACGGCATCCCCCTGGGTACATGTACCACATCGGACGCTCCGCAACACGTCTGCACGACGCAGAGCAGCTCACAGCCGCAGCTCTTCCTTTACTCGTGAAAGACGGTCATCGCGAAGGCAGAGTCGAGTTTTCACTGGCGACTCTTGTTAAGCTTGCAAACTTTATCTCGGCTGCCTGGCGACTATCATCCGTGTTCGCTCACTGCGCCGGTCGATGGTCGCCGAGTCTCTGGCTATTGCCTGACAACTAAGAAGCCTCGGCACCAACGACTGCGTGGAGAGAACCTGAGCAAACAGGTCCAGATCAATGGCATCTGTTCCTGCGCGCATCGGAGATCGCAGCGTAAGCCTCGCAGCGCCTGTGTATCATCGGACTTATGCGGTTTCGAGCGACGTTGTCGAGCTTATTAGCAATGATCCTCATGGCGCTCTCCTGTGCCGCTTCCGCATGTACAGTCAAGTGTGATCTTTCTCGGGTGTCGCCGTCCTGCCATGACGTAACCCCAGGTCAGGCCCCCGTAATGGCCAACATGGCTCACGCAGGAGCACCCCGCTCCAGTGCACCCATGGCCCCGTCGCACGCGGTCGCCGCTCCGTGCGAGCATCATGTTTGTGTTGAGCAACCTGCTGTGACAGGGTCCGGCTCGCGTGCAGCGCTTCATCTAAGCCTCCAGCAACAGGCTTTGATCGTCGCCCTGATCAGGTGGCCCGCCGTCGCGAGCTTGCCACATTGCCTGTCGGATCCCCCACCGCTTCGAGTTAGCAGCCTCGTTTCCTTTCATACAGTCCTGCGCGTATAGCCCACGGTTCCTCAACCGATTCGCTCGCCGGCAGAGGCTCGTCCACGTCCCTTCCAGGGACGTGGATTCAGCTTTGCCACGGCGACACCTTGGGCCTTAACCAATCGCGGAGTACTTCGCAATGCCGAATCATCGAACTCTCCTTCAGAGCGTCGCAGTCTTCGCTGCGCTCGCTTCCAGTCCTGTCCTCGCGCAACAGCCTCAGTCTGACCAGGCCATGCGTGGCATGGAGAGGACCGCCCCTCAAGACAAGCAGGTACATCCAACGCCTGCGCCGTGTTTCGAGAGCATGCCCGGTATGCACATGTGTCCGGCGTCCGCTCCAGCTACGACGGCAAAGCCGGTGGGCCAGGTGCCCGATATGCAGATGGGGCCGGGCATGAACGAGCTTATGCAGCAGATGCAGCCGAGTACTTTTCTTCAGGAGATACAGCACCACGCCGCTTCGGGAACCAGCGCCGAGCCGAATTCAACGCCGACGCCCATGGACATGACCACGAAAGGGTCGTGGATGTTCATGCTCCACGCAAACATCTTCATCACAGACACCCAGCAGGCCAGTCCCCGTGGAGGAGACAAGCTCTTTTCGACTAACTGGTTTA
>CAXTEW010000251.1:0-4188 GCA_964243175.1 uncultured Acidobacteriaceae bacterium | reverse complement strand
AACAGAGGCCCGATGTCGCCGCCGCCCGCGAGGCCGTCGACCAGGCCCGTGCCGACCTCCGCCTCCAGCATGCCGATGCCATGCCTAATCTCGATTTCTTCGGCGGCTACAAGCGCGATGTCGGTGCCAATACCGCCTATGGCGGCCTGCAGCTTGACCTTCCCTTCTTCAACCGCAACCAGGGCGGTATTGCCACCGCCGCTGCCACCCAGCAGCTCTCCCTCGACCAACTGGCCTACACCCGCCTTGTCGCCGGCTCCGAAATCCAGACCGCCCTCAGTGACTACCAGCGCGAGCAGGCTGTCGTCCGTTCCACCCTGCCCGGAATGGATAGCCGCGCCCGTCAAAACGCCACCATTCTCGAGGACGCTTACCGCTCCGGCGGCGCTGACCTGCTTCGCTACCTCGACGCCAGGCGCATCCTTCTTGAAACACGCCTGCTCGCCATCGAGACTTGGGCTGGATACCAGCGGGCTGCCATCGCCCTCCAGCTCGCCTACGGAGAACAGCCTTGATCCCGCTACGCCTCGCTCTCCCTCTCTCCGCACTCGTCGCCTGCCTTCTCCTTCCCGGCTGTTCCTCCGGTACAGGCAGCAGCAAGCCCTCTTCCGACGCGAACGCCGGCGGCAGCAAGAGTGCTGGCCATAACCCCGGCTCGGGGAAAACCAGCGCCCAGGCACCTAACACCATCGAGGTTTCCGCGAAAGGCCAGCGCCTCACCGGCATCCGCATCGCGCCTATCGAAACCCGCACTGTCGCCCGCAATCTCGCTGTTCCCGGCCAGATCATGCTCGATGACCAACGCACTGTGCATATCGCCCCCTACTCCGATGGCCGCGTTGTCGACGTACTCCACAACGCCGGCGATGTGGTTCGCCGCGGCGAGGTGCTCGCTCACCTCCATAGTCACGCCGTGCACGAAACTGTTGGAGCCCTCACCCAGGACTTCGCCAATGTCTCCCGTGCCGAAGCAGCCCTCGTCTACGCGCAACAGAAGAGCGCTCGCTATCAGCACCTCTACTCCATTCAGGCTGCTTCCCTTGAACAGCAGCAGACCAGCCAGCAGGACCTCGTCCAGGCGACCACCGACCTCACCAACGCCCAGGCTGCCGTTACCATGGAACGCGAACACCTCGCGGATCTTCTCGAAATCCAACCCGCTTCCATCACCCCCGCTACCCTCTCCACCTATGAAAACGTGCCGATTAGCACGCCCATCAGTGGCACCATCATCTCCCGTTCCGTCACCCCGGCCATGGTTTTGGAACCCGGCACCGAGGCCTACACCGTCTCCGACCTGCACCAGGTCTGGATGGTCGCTGCCGTTTCTGAGACCGAGCTTGCGCATCTTCACATCGGTCAGATCGTGACCGTCCGCTCGGATGCCTGGCCCGGGCAGACCTTCCCTGGCCGTATCACCCTTATCGGCAGTTCTCTCGATCCTTCTACCCGCACCGTGCAAGTTCGCGCCACATTGGCAAACCTTCGTAACCAGCTCAAGCCGCTCATGTTTACCAGCGCTGCTATCGACGAGGCGGCCACACGGCAGGCCCTGTTCGTCCCCGAAGACGCAATCCAGGACATCAACGGCATCGAATCGGTCTTCATCACCACCGATGGCACCCACTTCGCCCCGCGCGCCCTCAAAACACTGCCCGCCATCGCCGGCTCGGTCGAAGTCACAGACGGCCTTCGTCCCGGCGAGCGCATCGCTGTTGCCAGCTCCTTCGTCCTCAAGTCCGAGCTGCTGAAGGGCACCATCGGCGAAGAATAGCCACGCGCAGCAGGGAAGGCCTGCTCTCTCCTGAAGACCGAGAAGGCCCGCGGTCTGCCTGCGCCTGCGCCTGCCCCTGCGGGGCTGTCTGGGCGCCGGGGGAGGCGGTACGGCGTGCAAGCTCGATGGCGGCAGCAGCGGCGGCGCGTTCTGCCTGCGCGGAGGAGAGAGCGGTACGATCCTGCTCGAGCTGGGTTCGCAGGAGGTCCACGCCGGCGGTTGCGCCGGATTGGACACGGTCAGACTGGTACTGGACGAAGCGATCGAAATCGGCGAGCTGCTGCTTCCACGCGGAGGCGGCTTCCCGGGTAGAGGAGGCATTCCAGTAGGCGACGGCGATCGCGCCGGCCAGTTGCTGCAGCTCGAGCGCGTGTTCGGCTTCGCTGCGGCGCACGTCGGCCTGGGCATACGTGATGCGCTTGCCACGCTTGCCGTCGACCTCGATGGTGTCGCTGAGATAGCCGTAGTCTTCTGTGTTGTCGGGAAAGGAGAAGCTGCTGTCCCAGGGTCGCAGGTCCTCCGACTGCAGGTAGAGGCGGGGATTCGGGCGAATTCGGGCCTGGGCGATCTGCGCGCGCTGCACAGCGACGCGGTCGCTGCTGGCACGTGCTTCGGGCGCCTGAGCCAGGCCGAGATGGATCGCGTCATGGAGCGAGAGTGCCGCCTGCGCGGGTGCGCCAGCAGGAGAAAGGGCAAGGAGCAGGAGGGGAAGAACGCGGCAGTGCAAGGTGCGAGCAGCTGCTGAGAGCACCGCGGCTCCTGGCAAAAACCGACTTGCACCTGGCATGTGAGAAGGAGGTTGTGGGACTGCGACTTGCACCGATCGATCCACTGTTCCATGGTAAACGCGAGAGTGCTTCTGCTGTATGAAGTCGCCTTCACGGGTAAGTATGCGACCGATTCTGTCGCCGACCGAGTAAGTCGTACTTATACGTGGAGGGAGGATAAACGACGCGAATCCAAGGTCAGCGGATCAGCGACAGGGCGGCACGGAAGAGGGTGTCAAAGTGCTCGCCGACTCCAGGCTCCCTGGCCAGCGCTGTTTCTAGAGCCTTCTGTGCGGACGGGCGATTGTAACCAAGATTTACGAGGGCCGACAGTACGTCGTCTCCAGCGGCGGCATCGGGCACAGTGTTGGTTGCAGATGAGGAAGGTGCGAGTGTGGCGAGATCATCTAGTTTCTCTTTCAGTTCTACCGCGAGCCGCTCGGCAAGACGCTTACCGACTCCGGGTATGCGGGTAAGTGTCGCGTGATCCTGTGCGCGAACAGCAGCGATAGTCTGGCTGGCCGATAACCCGCTCAGGATGGTAAGTGCCAGCCGCGGCCCAACGCCAGAAACCGTGATCAGGCGCTCGAAGAGCTTCTTCTCCGCGGAGTCAAGGAAGCCATAGAGGGCGAGTGTATCTTCGCGTACCTGTGTGTAGATGTGCATAGCTACCAGCGGCGAAGGCTGCTGGGGCAGCGAGGCTGATGGAGCAGCCGACAGGGTGCGTCGTATATCGCGCGGCGAGGCCAGCAGCGATGGTGGGAGTGGCTCCGGCAGTGCCGTGTAGGTAGGAATGGAAATGGCAACTTCGTAGCCGACGCCAGCGCACTCGATGATGCAGGAGCTCGGAGTCTTGCTGAGGAGAATGCCGCGAAGGTGGGCGATCATGCCGCGAGTACCGGCTGCCGCTGTCCTGGTGCACGGAGCGGCGCAGAGGAGGTGGCGGCCTGTTGCTGGGCCGGTGAACGGTAAGCGCCAGTGAAGTGGCAGGGAGAGGTGGGGTAAGGCTGCGGGGCAGTCCGGCAGGGACAAGCTACCCGTCTGGCGATAGAAGAGCAAAGGACGCGGCGGGCAGGGCGGCTGGCGATGGGGTACATGCTGGGGCTATGGTAGCCGCTGGCGAGCAGGCTGTGTTGGCGTTGGCTTGGCGCACGACCCTTGATGGCAGGTACAAGGGGCAGGTCAGCATAGAAAGCAGTGGGCACAAGGGGGTGAACCGGGCAGGGAAGTGATGGTTATCGAGGCCGAGCGGAAGTGTAAACGTGTCAATCGGCTAATCCCAGAGCCCTGACGGCGCGATAAGTTGAAGCTGTCGCACGAGGATCCGCAGGCACTAGAATGCTTCGCAAGAGGGATCAGGTCTGCATAGTTGTGTCTTACAAACCTAGTAGCTCGCCTAGCCCAGGACACCCGAGAGATTATGAACAGATTTCTGCTGTTTGCTGTTTTTGTCACTTATCTGCATATGGCCTCTCACGATCTTTCCGCACAGGGCGTGGTGACGCAGCCTGCAACAGGGTATACGGATGAAGCTGCTGTTGTGGAGAGGGATGAGTCGATATACCGCTACGCCGCAGATGGTACCGGAGTAAAAACAGAGACCACCGTGCTGCGGGTGCAGTCGAGCGCAGCGTTGCAGGCCTTTGC
>CAXTEW010000250.1:0-4191 GCA_964243175.1 uncultured Acidobacteriaceae bacterium | reverse complement strand
GTTGGTTATAAGTCCATGAACACACACATCCACCTGCTTGAGGCCTACACGGAGCTTTACGGCGTGTGGAAGGATGATCGCCTCCGTCAGCGTGTGCAGGAGCTGCTTGCCATTGTTCGCGACAAGGTTACGGTACAGCCGGGCGCCATGAATCTGTACTTCACTCCCGACTGGCGGGCGATCCCCGATCACGACAGCTATGGCCACGACGTCGAAACGACCTATCTGCTACAGGAAGCTGCCGACAGCCTTGGTGAGAGCACCGACCCAGCGACGCGCTCCGTTGGCCGCATGCTTGTAGACCATGCCCTTGCCTATGGATGGGATAAGGATAAGGGAGGACTTTTCCACTCCGGCGCTGCCTTTGGCAAACCGGACGACCTGCTAAAGGAGTGGTGGGTAGAAATGGAAAGCCTGAATGCATTGCTGCTGATGCACCAGCTTTATGGAGCGCAGGACCATCGCTACTGGCAGGCATTTCAGCAGCAGTGGAGTTACATTCGGGCCTACCAGGTCGACCCGCAGTTTGGCGGCGAGTACAACCTTGTGAAGCCCGACGGGCAGCCGCTTTCATTCAACAAAGGGAGTATGTGGAAGGGTGCTTACCACGATGGTCGCGCCTTGATGAACGTCAGCGATCGCCTCCGTGCGATGACCGGCGACCATGCGAGCCCTGGCAGTCACTAAGGCATAAACCGTTCAGCCGAAGCAGTACAAGGCGATGGGTATGCCTCGAAGAAGGGCCTGCAGTCGCCGTCATCCGTATCCCCTCTAAGTCACCAGCACTCATTACCAGCATCCAGCTTTTCCTCTAGTGGGTCTTGCTCCTTATCCCCGTTTTCGCTTACATCGACTCCCACTTACGCCAGTTCATAGCGCGCGGCCGGCAGGTAGCGGCCAATGCCTGGACGCGGCGAACACCATGGCAAGGCAATGCAGCAGGCGAGAATTTTCTGCACCGACGCCATAAATTCTCTTCCTTCGCGCCAGGCTCCATGTATGCTACGAAGCGTCCACCCTCCAAGAGGGGTGACGCGTTCCGCACTTTCTTGTCCCAGCAACTGCACCCACTTTTCTGCTATCAAGACCTTGTTCTCCGAGGACATCCATGCAGCTTCGCACTCAGCGATCCATTCGCTTTTTCGTCTCCACTCTTGCGCTGTCCACCCTTACACCCTTGCTGTTTGCCCAGGGTTCACACACCACACGCTCACTGATAACCAAGGCGGTTGACACCGAGGATTACGTGCGTCGGCCAGGCAATGTTCGGTCGGCTGCCCTCAACGCTGCGAACGATCGTGGTGAAGTGGAAGGCTCCATGCCGCTGGAGCACATGCTGCTGCAGCTACAGCGCCCACCGGAGCGCGAAGCCGCTCTTACGACTTACATAGCAGAGGTAAACGACAGCAGTTCCTCCAATTACCACAAGTGGCTCAGTGCTTCGCAGCTGGGGGAGGAGTTCGGGCCCGCTGCTTCTGACATAGCGCAGGTAAAAGCGTGGCTCACTGACCAGGGTTTCACGGTCAACTCGGTAGCAGCCAGTGGCATGACAATTGATTTTTCGGGGCAGGCAAAGCATGTGGCTTCGGCGTTCCACACCAGCCTTCACCACCTGCAGGTCCATGGCGAAACACATATCGCGAACGTCACAGACCCCGCGGTCCCGGCGGCCTTGGCTGGTGTCGTGGCCGGCGTGGTTAGTCTCAATGACTTCAAGCCGCACAGGTTCCAGCAGGATATTCGACCGAATCACTTCGATCCACGGACTCGATCGCAGACCGGTCGAGGCTCAGCCCTGACGCCGGCAGGCACCGTGCACCCGGACTACACCTTCAACGAGGACGGGGCAACGTACCAGGCGGTGGTGCCTGGCGACCTGGCGACGATCTACAACCTGAACCCCTTGTTTACCGCGGGCTACTCGGGCCAGGGCCAGACCATCGCGGTGATTGAAGATACTGACCTGTACTCCACCGCCGACTGGAACAAGTTTCGCTCCACCTTCGGCTTGTCCACTTACAAGAGTGGCAGCCTGTCGCAGCAGCACCCCGGCAACTGCACAGATCCCGGCGTCAACTCGGACGACAGCGAAGCGATCCTCGATGCAGAGTGGTCTTCGGCTGCCGCCCCTTCGGCATCCATCGTGGTCGCCTCATGCGCCGACACAACCACGACCTTCGGCGGCCTGATA
This sequence comes from uncultured Acidobacteriaceae bacterium, assembly GCA_964243175.1. Lineage (GTDB taxonomy): Bacteria > Acidobacteriota > Terriglobia > Terriglobales > Acidobacteriaceae > EB88. The sequence continues at coordinate 2,000 of CAXTEW010000250.1, read as the reverse complement.
GCCCTGCTTGGCCTGATCAACAGTGGCGATGCACCGAAGATCGTGTCCATTTCCTACGGCGAATCGGAAGCGGAAAACGGGCAGGTCGCCAATCTCTCCTACGCACTTGTGTATGAGCTTGCCGCGGCAGAAGGTATTTCGGTCTTTGTTTCCTCGGGCGATGAAGGTGCCGCCAGCTCTGACGCCGATGAGACCACCGCTACCCACGGCATCGCGGTTTCAGGTTATGCCAGCACGCCCTTCAACGTGGCTGTAGGCGGGACAGATTTCGGCGACACCTACGCCGGGACAAATGCAACCTACTGGAAGAACACCAACAGCCGCACCTACGAGAGTGCGAAGAGTTATATCCCGGAAATTCCGTGGAATGACTCCTGCGCGTCTCAGCTGCTCGCCACTGCCAGCGGTTACGCCACCACTTACGGGGCTGCCGGCTTTTGTAACTCGGAACTAGGCGAGGCCTACTATCTGACGACCGCGTCCGGCTCCGGCGGACCCAGCGGTTGCGCCATCGGTACTGCACCAGGTGACGGTACCGTTTCGGGCAGCTGCCGGGGTTACAGCAAGCCATCCTTTCAGCGGGGCCTGGTCGGCAATCCTTCTGATAACGTCAGGGATCTGCCAGACGTCAGCCTGTTCGCCGCGAACGGTGTCTGGGGCCATTATTATGTCTATTGCTACACCGACATAGCGAATGGAGGCACCCCGTGTGTCGGTGCCCCGAGTAACTGGTCCGGCGGTGGTGGTACATCTTTCGCATCGCCTATCATGGCGGCTATCCAGTCGCTGGTAAACCAGAAGACGCAGTCCTCCTGGGGCAATCCGAATGCTACCTACTACAACCTGGCGCGCGCTGAGTATGGCTCGTCCGGTAACGCCAGCTGCAACTCCACCAATGGCAACGCGGTCAGCTCCTCCTGTACCTTCCACGATGTGCAGCAGGGCGACATGGACGTGAACTGCACCGGCAGCGTGAATTGCTATGATCCTTCCGGTGCCAACGGCGTGCTCTCCACCTCTGACACGAGTTATCAGCCCGCGTACACCACCAACACCGGCTGGGACTTCGCTACAGGGATCGGCACCGTCGATGCTGCCAACCTGGTGAATAGCTGGAACACGGTCAATCACTGGTAGGCGAGGCGCAGGCAGGACAAGGAAAAGTGCAGACGGCGCAGGCTGTCTGCCCTTTTCTCTCTTCCGCGTCGCCCGCGGAGTCGATTCGCGATGGCCGACGCAGGTATGATGTTGCGGGCGCAGTCCCTATACTTATCCGGCTGCGTTCTTCCGAGGGTTTCTCCTAAATGAACCGCTTCAGCCCCCTTACCATTGCTTCCCGCCCTGTCAGCCTTGCACGGATGGCAGCCGGTTGCCTCGTCGCCTGCACCTTGAGCATGCTTCCCGCCGCCGCGCAGGCGGCGGTCACTTTGCCGCATATGTTGAGCGACCATGCTGTGCTGCAGCGCGACATGCCGATCCATATCTGGGGCAATGGCGACCCAGGGGAAAAGGTTCGGGTGCTTTTCCATGGACAGCAGCAACAGACCGTCGCCGATACGCTTGGTCATTGGAGCGTCTACCTGCAACCGGAGCACGCGGGCGGACCGTACACCCTGTCGGTTGAGGGAACCAACACGCTGACGGTGAACGACATTCTGGTCGGCGATGTCTGGTTTGCCTCGGGCCAGTCAAACATGCAGTTCCCCTTGAAGGGGTTCGGTCCAGATACTCCTATGAACGATAGTGCAGGGGAGATAGCGGCCGCTACCCTGCCACAGGTGCATCTGCTGCGCTTCAAGACAGTGGCCTCCGACTACGAGCAACGCGATGTGGATGCAGTCTGGACGGTGTGCACTCCAGACACCGCTGCCAACTTTTCAGCGGTCGCGTATTTCTTTGGGCGTGCACTGCAGCAGCAGCAGCACGCTCCCATGGGTTTGATCGATTCCACCTGGGGCGGCACACCTGTTTCTTCCTGGCTTAGCCTTGACGGCATGAGC
>CAXTEW010000249.1:0-4193 GCA_964243175.1 uncultured Acidobacteriaceae bacterium | reverse complement strand
GTCACGCGTGTCGAAATCCGACAGCCCGTAATTGCCCTTGGGATTGGTGTTGTCCTGTAGCGTGTAGCCGCCCTGCGAGCCAAGCGACCCGATGTCCTGCGACTTCGACCAGGTGTAACTCGAATTCACCTGGAGACCGTGGGACAGGGACTTGCGAACGATAAACCACAGCGCGTTGTAGTTAGAGAAGCCATCGGAATCGATATAGCCGATGCTGTTGAGGGCAGCGCCACCGCGAAACGCGCTCACTGTTGAGAGCGTTGGATAGGGCTTGATTCCGCCAGCCGGCGCGCCGGCGGGATGCAGCGGCTGGTTGACGTTGCGCTCGATACGCAGGTGCTTGTTCTCCGAGCCGATGTAACCAATCTCCATTACTGTGCCGCCGCCCAGCTGCTGCTGCAGGTTGAGGTTGTAGTCCTCGGCATAGGCGTTGGAGAACTTGGGATTGACTGCGGTCGGCGAGAGGCTCGCGAGGCTGGCAGAAGACAGGGTCTGGACCGGCAGCGCACCGACCGGCGCGACTGGTTCGGCATTTGGAGGATTGCCAGCCAGTCCGGTGACGACGCCGCTCGAAGGCTCATCGGCCATCAAGCCGTAGCCGCCGCGCAGCACGGTACGCGTGTTGCCGAAGGCGTCCCAGATAAAGCCGACCCTCGGCTCGTAGTTATAGTTCTGGTTGTAGGCCTGACTTACCCGGAAGAGGGTGTCATTGGCCTGGTTGAAGTTGACCAGGCGGTTGCCGCCATCAGTGGGCGTGCCGTTCCACTCGAAGCGGAAACCAAGCTCCGCCTGGAATCGCTCGGTGACCTTGTAGTTATCGGAAACGAAGCCGCCGGCCGCGTTCTCAAAGATGCGGCTGGTCACTTCCTGGGGCGTGTCGCTGAAGGAGCTGGCGACGCCGGCAAGGAAGTTTGCGGTGGAGCTGAAGGTAAGTGTGCCAGCGTTTTGCGAGAACGAGTCGCCGATGAAGCGGCGGAACTCGCCCCCGGTGCGAATGGTGTGCCTGCCGAAGTTCAGCGAGAGTGTGTCCGAGAAGATGCCGGCAGTATCGAACCGCCCCTGTGGGAAGCCAGCGGGACCTCCGAAGTTGAGGCCGATATCTGTGACGCTGATCTGGGGCAGCGCATTGTTGAACAGCACGCTGGTGTTGATTCCGAAGTTCTGCGGGTTCTCCGGTGTATTTGGCACGAACGAGATGGCGATGCGGTTGAAGCCAAGCCGTGCTTCGTTCACCACGTTGGGCGAGAAGATGTGAACCTCGTTCACGGTGCCGATCTGCCGATGCGCGGTGCGGTGATCGCCGAAGCCGGTAACCGTGTTGCCCTGCAGGTTTGGTTCAGTGCGCGCGTCCTGCTGCCAGGCATAGTAGCCATGGATGTTGTCGGTCGCGCTGATGGTGTGGAACAGGTCGCCTGAGAACTGGTCTGTCTTAACGGGGCCAGGCGCAGAGCCGGTCACCGTGTTGCTGGTGCCAGGGGCAACTGGGATGAACTGCAGCAGGCCCGCATACCCGGGGATAGGACTGGCGGCAAGGGTTTGTCGCTGGGTCGTGGTCAGCACGCCGCTGGTAAGCGGGAGCGCCTGCTGCTGGCGCAGGCCTTCATAGCTGAGGAAGAAAAAGGTGCGGTCTTTCCAGACCGGGCCCGAGAACGCGCCACCGAAGTTGTTACGGATGAAGGAATTCTGGCGTGCAGGCTTGCGGTTGAAGAAGTTGCGGGCGTCGAAGTAGTTGTTGCGCAGGTAGTCAAAGGCTTCGCCATGGAAGCTGTTTGTGCCGGAGCGGGTCGCGACGTTGACGATGGCGCCGGAGGAGCGGCCGTACTCGGCTGAGTAAGTGGAGTTGGAGATCTTGAACTCGGAGGTGGTATTGATCGATGGCTGAAAGGTGATCTGATTCTGCGCCAGATCATTCAGGTTGACGCCATTGATCATGAAGTTGACAGTATCTTCGCGCTGCCCTGCGGTATCGAAGGAGTTGGCGCCGAGACCGCGGCTCGCGCCGGTGAGACTGCCGGTAACCGGGGGCACCACGGTGCCGGGCGTAAGGTTGGTGAGGTCGAGAAAGTGGCGGCCGTTGAGTGGGATCTCCTGCACGGTCTTCTGGTCGATGACCTGGCCGACGGTGATGGTCTGCGCATCGATGATCGGCGCGGCGCCCTGTACCTGCACGACTTCGCCTGCGGACGCGAGGCCTAATTGCACGTTGGCAGTGACGCTCTGATCGACCTGCAGGGCGATGCTGGGGAGCTGGTAGTCGGCGAAGCCGGCAGCCTGCACGGTGAGGCGGTAGTTGCCTGGCTGAAGCGACGGTACCGTGTAGTTGCCCGCGCCATCGGAGGCGGCGCTCCGCTTTTCTCCCGTCGCCAGGCCCTGCACGCTGATCTGGGCCTGCGGCACGAGCGCGCCGGTCGGGTCAGTGACATTGCCGGAGAGTGTGGCGGTCGACTGGGCGTGGGCAGCTGCACTCGACACTAAGAGCGCAGAAAGAGCGATCGCCTGGTTGCGATAGTTCAAAGAACCTCCGGAGGATGGGTGGATTGGGCGGTAACAGCTAAACCCGCGGCGGTGCTGGGTCGGCGGAGTGTAAGCGGCGAGCAGGGTGCAAATGATCTTGCAGACCGTATGGGATTTAAACTAGTATCCAATCCCTTCCGTGTCAATAAGCACCGACCAGCGCACCGGCCGTGCACTCCCCGGGGACTAGGCCGGCCAGGCCGGATATGCTGAGGGCGAGCGACCAAGGCGGACGGGGTGCGATCGACGATGGAACAGCGAGAGAGCGAGCGACCGCGGGAGCCTGTCGCCGGCGTGTTGGGCCTACGGACAGTGCAGGCGCCGGCTTTTGCGGCCGCGCTGCGGACGGCGGGTGTCCGCCACGGGTTCTCCACGCGCATTGGTGGGGTCAGCAGTGTGTATGCCCGGGCGATGCAGGGCAGCGAACCTGCGGGTGAGCTGAACCTCGGCTTTACCGCAACCGATGCCCGCGAGCATGTGCTTGGCAATCGCGAACAGTTGTTGCGCGACGTTTTTGGAGCATCGATGCCGCTTGTGACGCTGCGGCAGGTGCATGCGGCGACGGTCTACCGTGTAGGGCCGGAGCAGGCAGGAGAAGAAGCTTCGTTGACGGGCGACGGCTTGTTTTCAGGAAGCCGGGGACTGGCGCTGGGGATACAGACGGCTGATTGTGTCCCGGTACTGGTGGCGGACAGGGTGACAGGCGCAGTGGCGGGCTTCCATGCAGGCTGGCGAGGAACAGTGGCCAGGGTGGTGGAGCAGGGCGTGGCCCGCCTGCTGGCGGAGCTGGGCTCGCGCGCGGAAGACCTGGTGGCAGCCATCGGGCCGGCGATTGGGCCATGCTGTTACACCGTGGGGGACGAGGTCAGGCAGGCCTACGACTCCACCTTCCGGTATGCTGCGGTCCTGTTCCATGCAGTCGGGGACCAGCCGAAAGGCGTGTCGGCAAGGGGAGATGCCGCCGGTCTGCGAGAGGGACGGGTCGCGAACACGGGGACAAGCAGCCATGCCCGGGATGCTGCGGGGTCCCTTGGCGAGTACCGCCAACGAGCGCTCAGCCTGCGGCTTGACCTAAAGGAAGCAAACCGGCGGCAGCTGGTGGATGCGGGGCTGGCGGCGAGCGCGATCGAGGTGTTGCCCTTCTGTAGTTCGTGCCGGACTGACCTCTTCTTCTCCTACCGGGCAGAAGCGGGGTCAACCGGCCGCATGATGGCAGTCATTGGGCGGCCCTAGGCCGCAGCCTGATTGCCGGCAGCGGGATTAACCAGGTCGCGGAGCTCCTTGCTTGGCTTGAAGTAAGGAACGCGCTTGGCGGGAACCTCTACCCTGGCCCCGGTCTTGGGATTGCGACCGATCCTGGGCTTACGCTGACGGATGCGGAAGGATCCGAAGCCGCGAACTTCGATTTTCTCGCCCTTCTTCAATGCGCCGATGACTGCGTCGAACACTGTATCGACGATGACTTCACCATCGCGGCGGGTCAGGTCGCCAAGGGACAGGACACCCTCGACGAGGTCGACCTTGGTCATCGTGGCATGAATCGTGACGCTACTTGTTGTCATGTACTACCCTCACACTGTCTATTCGCGGCGACGAGGCTCGGCCGTAGTGCCTCCAGTGGCTGGCGATACTTTCCCTTGGGCCCCGCGCGCTATCTTTTTGATGCAGGGGGGCGGAGA
>CAXTEW010000248.1:0-4197 GCA_964243175.1 uncultured Acidobacteriaceae bacterium | reverse complement strand
ACGCCAGCGAATCGGAGTCGCTAGAGATCGTCTATGCAAGGGTGCGTAAACCGGATAGAACGGTGGTCAACACGCCCGCGGGCGATGTGCAGGACCAACCGGCCCCCGCCACGCAAATCGCACCCATATATAGCGACCTACACCTCAAACAGCTGCCGGTGCGCTCGCTGGCGGTAGGGGACACACTCGAATTTGAGGTGAAACTTACGCAGAAGGTCGCGGAGGCGCCGGGGGAGTTCTGGAGCGTGGAGAACTTTGGCGTTGGGCTGGTGTACTTGGACCGGAGGATTGAGCTTCGCGTGCCGAAGTCGAAGTTGGTCACAGTGTACAGCCCGAAGTATCCACCCGAGATGGTGGAGAGTGGAGCCGAGCGGGTGTACCGGTGGAAGGGCGCGCAGCTACAGCGGAGTAGCGCCAAGGATGAGGACGACTCGCCGCAGGACAAAACGCCGCCGATCGCGTGGACGACCTTCCCAAGTTGGGAGGCAGTTGGGGCGTGGTACCAGGCGGTGATTGTGGGGCGGGATGCAGTCACTCCCGCACTGCAGGCGAAGGCTGATGAGGTGACCGCGGGAGCAAAGACTGACACCGAAAAGGTGCGGCGGTTGTACGAATATGTATCGCAGCACAATCACTCCATCGGCGTGGATTTTGGAGTGGGGCGCTATCAGCCGCACATGGCGACAGAGGTGCTGACGAACCAGTACGGCGATTGTAAGGACAAGCACACGCTGCTGGCGGCACTGCTGCGAGCCAAGGGATTTCAGCCCTCCGCTGTGTTAATCGGGGCCGGCGTGGAGATGAACGAGAAAGTGCCGATGCCAGGGGCGTTCAACCACCTCATTACTCTCGTGAATGTAGATGGAGAGCCAGTATGGCTGGACGCGACGACGGAGGTGGCACCGTACCGCGCGTTGCTGCCGGTGCTGCGGGACAAGGAGGCACTGGTTGTGCCTGCGAAGGGTGGCCCGGGCATGCCGCACCTGGCGAAGACGCCGGCCGAGTTGCCATTCGCGGCGGTGGACCGGTACGAAGGAACGTTTGAAGAGGCGAAGGATGGAACGACGAAGGGCAATGTAACCGTAACGATGCGTGGGGACGACGAGCTGCTGATGCGGTATGCGAGCCGACAGGTGGCGCGGGCACAGTGGGACCAGTTGGGCCAGTCGTACGTGGATCATGGCGGCTTCAACGGTAAAGCAAACAGTGTGACTCTGGACGCGGGTGACGACCTCTCGGTGCCTTGGGGAATGCGGTATGGATATACGCAGGATGCGTGGTCGCAGTGGAAGAGCTATCAAACCGGTTCGCTGCTGCCCAATGTAAATCTACCGTCGATTGACGGGAAGGAGCCCCCGAAGAAAGAGATCGAGTTAGGCGAGCGCCATACCCAGGTTGCTAAGAGCGCGATCAAGCTGCCCGCAGGGTATTCCGCTGAGCTGCCCGATGCGATTCACTTGAAAACGACGTTTGCGACCTTTGACGAGACATACCGGGTAACGGATGGCAGCCTGGTGTCGGAGTTCACGCTGGAGGTGCTGAAACCGAAGGTAGAGGCGGCGGAGTGGAGAAGCGTGAAGGCATTCACGGATGCTGTCACGGTACAGCCGTGGATCCAGTTAACAAGCAGGAGCCTGGCGGCCGGAGAAAAAGGGCCACCAGTGGCGGGCGGGAACAATGCCAAGGCGGCTGAACTGGTGCGGCAGACGCATGATGCGATTGCAGCCAAGGATCTTGTACTGGCTCAGAAGAAATCCGACGAGGCAATCGCCATTAACGACAAGCAGGCGTACGCATGGAGTCAGCGGGGATGGCTGGCCTGGCAGCATAAAAACCTGAGCGAGGCGGCAAGCGACTATGAGAGGGAGTTGCTGCAGCACCCGGAGGATATTGATCAGTATCCAGCGCTTATAAGGCTGGAGCGACTGCTGGGCCGAGCATCGGAAGAAAGGAAATACCTGCTGGCGTATGCGAAGGCGGCACCGGATAACGCACAGGTTGTCTCGTTTGTAGGAAGCGAATTGCTGGCGGCGAATCATGTAGACGACGCTGTGGAGATGTACAGAGACGGTGTGGCGGCGCTTCCGGAAAATAGAAAAATTCAGGTCGAACTGGGAAGTGCGCTGCTGCGGGCGGGAAAGAATGAAGAGGCGTTACACATCATCAAGACTGCGCTGGACGGGTCTACCGAAGCAGGGGTGTTGAACAGCGGAGCGTATGCGCTGGTGAGCACTGGAACAAGCCCACTGCTGCCGCTAGCGGAAACGAGCGCTCGAAAGGCGGTGGAGATGCTGGAGGCCGATTCGGCAGAGACCGCTATCGAAAGTGTGAATACGGGAGCATTTCGCCAGGCCAATTTGTTGCTGGCGACGTGGGACACCCTGGGTTGGGTGTACTTTGCCGAAGGGAAGGACGCGCTCGCGGAAGAGTATGTGCGGGCGTCATGGCAGAGCGGAGCACATAGCGAGGAGGGGCTGCACATGGGCGAGATATTGGAAAAAAGGGGTGACGTCGCCGGGGCAATGCGGGTGTACGAGAGGGCGCTGAGTCGAACCAGGAGCAGCAGCGTAACACCGGTAGCTATGAAACTCAATGCCCGAGTAGACGGCTTGCAGAAGAAGGGTGTGGCGGCACAGGAAACGCATCCAGACCTCGCGTTGCAGGAGCAGCGGACGTTCCATGTGCCGCGACCATCAGGCGTAAAGGGAGTGGGGGTCTTTGTAACTCAGGTGTCGGCGGCAAAGACGGAACAGGTAGCAATGCTGAGTGGGGACGAAGAGTTGCGTGGGCTGGGCCAGAGTCTACGGAAATTGGACCTTGGGCTCGCGGTGCCCAGGAGTTCGCACGCCCTGCTGCTGCGAAGCGGGGTGCTTTCTTGCTCGACCGAATCTACGTGTGAGTTTGTGCTCACACCTCCCGAGTCTGCAGGCGTGAAGTAGGTCCACCAAGCGAGCCGGAGTTGTGTTGGCGAATGAGTACGGATGACGCATTCCTCTTCTTGCGGAGAGTTGCGGGACGGGCAAGAACCAAGGAGTGGATTGGGCTTGAGATCTTTTCGCAGGGAACTGCCAGGCTGAAACTTCGTCGATTGGTCCGGTCCCGGAGAGGGTGCGGTAATCCACCAATCCTTGCACCCATGGAGTTATCGCTGGGTATCTGCAGCACAGCGTGTGCATGCTGATCAGTAGTCACATCCTGAGAGTATCTGGGACGGCTGACGTCTTCTTTCGAGTGACTCAAGGACCCGAAGAGACGTGGATGAGGCACGGCACGGGTTGGCCGTTCAAGAAACAGCAGACGCGTGCACTGGATGGCAGCGGAGGCCGGGGCAGGAAGCGCGGGAGTGTGCGGGCTCGGTAGTATGCAGGGAGGAGACACGCGCGGATGAAGATGACGGGCAACACGATATTGATAACCGGGGGCGGTTCGGGGATTGGGCGCGGGCTGGCCGAGGCATGGCACGCGCTGGGGAACCACGTGATCATTGCGGGACGGCGCCAGCAGGTACTGGACGAGACAGCCAGGGCAAACCCCGGCATGGCGACGATGGTATTGGATATCGGGGATGCGGGAAGCATTGCGGCGTTCGCGGCGAAGCTGACGGCGGAGCGCCCGGCACTGAACGTGGTGGTCCACAATGCGGGGATTATGCGGCCGGAGAAGCTGCTGGAACAGGGCGCCGAAGCGGCAGACGCGGAGGCGATCGTCGCGACAAACCTGCTGGGGCCGATCCGCCTGACAGCGGCGCTGTTACCGGCGCTCCGCAGGCAGGCGGAGGCGACCATCATGACGGTTTCCTCTGGCCTGGCCTTTGTGCCGATGGCGCTGACGCCGACCTACAGCGCGACCAAGGCGGCGATCCACTCGTACTCGGAGTCACTGCGCTACCAGCTGCAGGGGACGGCGGTGGAGGTGTTGGAGCTGATACCGCCCTACGTGCAGACCGACCTGATGGGCGGCGCCGAGGACCCGCGGGCGATGCCGCTGAACGAGTACATCGCGGAAGTGATGGAGATTTTGCGGCGGGTGCCGGCGGCTGCGGAAATATGCGTGGAGCGGGTAAAGCCGCTGCGCTTTGCCGCGGAGAGTGGGAAGTACGAGGCGACGTTTCGGGGTTTGAACGACTCGATGCGTGACGCGCACTAGAGGGTGTTATGGACTTTGCACCTGAGTAGAGTCTTTGCTGGAGGTTGTTTT
>CAXTEW010000247.1:0-4213 GCA_964243175.1 uncultured Acidobacteriaceae bacterium | reverse complement strand
CATGATTTCATTGCGCAAGCTGTTCCAGGTATTCGGTCGCGGCACGCTGCGTTTTCTTGCCCCGGATAACCGCAAGGTGCTGGCGTGCGTGCGCGAGGATGCGGAGTCCCGCGTACTCTGCGTCGCCAACCTGTCCCGCTTCGCCCAGCCCGTCACGCTGGACCTGGCAGAGTTCGAGGGCATGACGCCGATCGAGATGCTCGGCTACGTGGAATTCCCGACAATCACCAAGGCGCCTTACCATGTCACGCTTGGCTCTTACGGCTTCTTCTGGCTTGAGCTGCAGGCATCGCCCGATCGCGAGGCTATCGAGGAAGCAGATAGCCCCCAGTCGGTGGCGCAGGTCTCGCTGCGGCAGGATCATGACTGGGAAGCGGTGTTCGCGGGTGCGGGCCGCTTGTTTGAAGAGCGCCTGCTGCCAGACTACCTGCCACGCCAGCGATGGTTCGGCGCCAAGAGCCGCACCATTGCCACCACCACGGTGACAGATTGGGCGCCGCTGCCAGTCACGTCGAAAACAGAGGCGGCACCTTCTTCGTCGATCGCGCTCGCTGTCATCGACGTGCAGTATGTCGAGGGCGCGCCGGAAACCTACCTGCTGCCCCTGACGCTGCTGTTTGGTGACGCCGCTACGGCGCTGCGCGAAGCCTCGCCAGTAGCGGTCATCGGCAACGTGCTCGCGCCTGGCACCAGCGGCGTCCTTGCCGATGCCATGTACAGCGACGAGGCCTCGGCGGCACTGCTTGACCTGATCGCGCATGGTGGTGAGCTCTCGATGCGCAATGGCGTGCTCCGCGGCACGCCGTCGACCATCTACGGTGAGCTGCGTGGCGATGCAGCGACGCCGGCACCGCCGCGCCGCTCCTCTGCCGAGCAGAGCAATACCTCCATCTTCTTCGGCGACCGGCTGATCATGAAGCTGTTCCGCCGGCAGCAGTATGGGCCCAACCCTGATACCGAGATCGGTCGCTACCTGACGGAAGAGTCGGCGTTCCGGCATATCGCGCCATTCGGCGGGTCGATCGAGTACACGGTGGCCGGGCAGCAGACGGCAACCATCGCCATGCTGCAAGGCCTCGTGAAGAACGAGGGCGACGGCTGGCAGTGGACGCTTGAGGAGCTTGGCCGCTACTACGAAGGCGCCCTGGCGTCGCAGTTCCCGCAGGCGCAGCTGCCCCGGTCCGGGGACCCGATCGATCCCAAGAGCGCGGCCATGGCAGCTGTTCGCGATGCCGCCGGGATTTACCTGGACGCCGCCTGCACCCTGGGCCGGCGCACAGCCGAGATGCACCTGGCACTCGCCCAGCCGACCAAGGACCAGGCATTCTCGGCAGAAGCAAGCACGCCCGAGAGTTTGCGCACGCTCGAAGGCGAACTGGTAGCGCATGCCGCCCATGCCTTCGATGTGCTGCGCAGCAGCCTGTCGAAGCTGGGCGAAGAGTCTGAGCAGACGGTAGAGCAGGCGGGCCTGCTGCTAAGCCGCCGGCGCGCGGTGCTGGCGAAGTTTTCCGCGCTGGGGACGGCAGGCGCTGGTGCGCTGCGGACGCGGGTCCATGGTGACTACCACCTGGGCCAGGTACTGCGGGCGAAGGGCGACTTTGTGCTGCTGGACTTCGAGGGAGAGCCTGCCCGATCGCTTGAAGAACGTCGCGCCAAGCAGTCGCCCATGAAGGATGTGGCCGGAATGCTGCGATCCTTCTCCTACGCGGCTTATGCGGCGCTGCAGCGTGTAGCGTCGCGTCGCCCGCAGGACTTCGAGCAGCTGGAGCCGTGGGCACGGCTGTGGGAAGCAGCAGTTTCCCGCGAATTTCTGGAGTCGTATCGAAAGGCAACCGCGGGCAGCGCGATCCTGCCCGCCGACGAGGCAGGTTTCCACCAGTTACTGGACGTTTACCTGCTTGATAAGGCGCTGTACGAGCTGGTCTACGAACTGAACAATCGTCCTGCCTGGGTGAGGATACCGCTGTCTGGTATTTTGCAACTCTCGCGCCGCCCCGTAGCATAAGCCCGTAGCATGAAGCTGGAGTTGATCGAGAGCATGTCCAAGATGGAGACCGAGCGGATGGACACAGAGCGGTTAGAAACAGGGCCAGACCTCGGCACCGGCCCCACCGCGAAAGCGGCGACGCGCCCTGCTACGCCGCGAACCACAACCCTGTTCGTCGGCATCAGCGGGGTTGTGGACATCGAGCAGCTGCGGGCACACGCGGGGGAGCTTGCTGCTTCCGGGGCAGTCGGCAACGCGCACCTGACGCTTGCTTACCCGGGCGCTGACACCACCAGCACCTTGGTGACCGAGACGGTAGAGCTGCTGTCGTACCCGCTGCCGACTGCCGAGGCGAGTAGTTCGCCGTTCGCCCAGACGGCTGCCGCGGAATCAGCCCTGCTCGCGCTGGCCGCGGAAGCGCAGGCCACCGTGCTGCTGCATGCGGACCTGGCCGCGCTGACCTCGGCAAGCCTGATGCAGCTGGCGGCGCCGGTGCTGGCACGGGAGGCAGACCTGGTCATGGCCAGCTACACACAGGGGCCGTTCGACTCGCTGCTTAACCACAGCATCCTGGCGCCGCTGAACCGGGCTTTGTACGGCAAGCGGGTGCGTTACCCCCTGGCTCCGGATTTCGCGCTTTCGCCGCGCATGGTCGCCCGGCTTGCGGTATCCGCGCAGAACGCCGGCAGCAACGCGGCGCCGGTCCTGTGGCCGAGCACGGTAGCAGCCGGCATTGATGCCTCGATCTTTGAGGCACAGCTGCCGATCCAGCACCCAACCCCGGCGGGCAGCATGGAGTTAAGCGCTGTGATCGCTCAGCTGGTCGGCTCCTGCTTTGCAGAGATGGAGATCCACGCGCCGCTGTGGCAGAGGGTGCGCGCGGTGCAGCCACCACTGCCGCGGGCTGCTGCCATTCCGGTTGCCGCGGCAGCTGAAGCACAGGGCATTGACACCGCTTCGATGATCAACTCATTCCTCCTGGGGTCGCGGAGCCTGCAGGATGTATGGGGTATGCTGCTGCCGCCCGTCACACTGCTGGACCTGAAGCGGCTGACCGCTAGCTCCCCGGACAAGTTCCGCGTTCCTGACGAGTTGTGGGTACGCATTATCTACGATTTTGCTCTTGGCTTCAGACTGCGAACGATCAATCGCACCCACCTGCTGGGTGCACTCACGCCCCTGTACCTGGGCTGGGTCGCTTCTTTCGTGAACGAGGTGGCAGGCAACGCGGCCTTTGACGCGGAAGCGCGGACCGAGCGGCTGGCGCGCGCGTTTGAAGACGGCAAACCGTACCTGATGCGCCGCTGGCGCTGGCCGGATCGCTTCAACCCGTAGGGACGGGCGCCGGACCGGGCAGGCGGGAAGGGCTGGTGTTCGGCAGGGCTTCATCGGCGCCCTGCCTCGATCGGGGTCAACCGTCCTGGCCGTCCGCCGGCAAGGAAGCGGAATGGTGCTGCAGAAGCACCGCAACGAAAGTGGAGAATCAGCATGGGTCAACAGATCGCACAGTCTTTGCAGGATTCGGTCGGGCGCGTCATCACCAGGATTGCCATACTCCTTCCCGGGCTGGTTGCCTTTCTGGTGGTGCTGCTTCTTTTCTTTGGCATCGCGGCAGGGCTTGGCTGGCTGACACAGCGGCTACTGACGGCACTGCGCTTCGACGCGCGTTTTGAGCAGAACGACAACCTGTCCGAGTGGACCCACTCGCCTTCCCGGCTGGTCTCCCGGATCGTGTTCTGGGCGATCCTGCTGATTGGCGTGATGTTCGGTCTCTCCGCGTTCGAAGCAGGTTCGGCGGATAGCGGCATTTCTGCTTACGTCTTCTCGTATGTTCCCCGGGTCGTCGGAGCACTGGTGCTGCTGTTCGCGGGCACGCTGATCGCCCGTGTCCTCGGGCGTTCGGTGCTGATCTCGGGCGTCAATATGAACCTGCAGTACGCGCGGCTGCTGGGCACCGGCGTCAAGTGGCTGGTGCTGGTGCTGACTGCCGCGATGGTGCTCGACCACCTTGCCATCGGTGGCCGTATCGTCGACCTGGCTTTCGGCATCCTGTTCGGCGGCATCGTTTTCGCCCTCTCGCTCGCTGTAGGCCTGGGCTCGCGCGACCTGGTTACCCGTTCACTGGAGCGGGAAGTGGCTACGCGGACATCCCCGGCAGCGGCGACGGACGAGAGGATTCACCACTTCTAAGCTCGCCCCCCAGGAGCTGGCCCATGACCATCGAGC
>CAXTEW010000246.1:1533-4257 GCA_964243175.1 uncultured Acidobacteriaceae bacterium | reverse complement strand
AAATGCTCTGTTGGAGCTTGTCGGATGGATCGCGAGGCCGCTGGCGTGGGCTGTCGAGATCGCTGTGTCGGCTTGCTGTCTTGGGGGTTGCAGTGGCTGGTGTCCAGGACCCAGGCGCGCCTGCTGATAACTCGCAGCAGCGTTTCTGCATCGGAAGCTACTGATTGCACTCGATAGAGCAAGGGCCAGGGGAACTCCCGAATCACAGGAGAATGCGCATGAAGCTGCAGATGGCACGCGCCACGCTGTTTTGGGGAGCACTGCTGTGCGCCACGATCGGCGCCGGGTTTCCGTCAGATCTTGAGGCGTCGGCACAGCACGACCATGGCAATGTGCAGACCAACCGCAATGGCAACGGGGGCAGCACCACGGTCCGCGGCAACAACCAGGGCGGCAACAACCAGGGCGGTAACAACCAGGGCGGTAACAACCAGGGCCGTGGGAACCAGGGCGGCAGCCGCAGCAATTACTACAGCGGCATGCAGGGCAACGTGCGTGGCGGCGGCTACAACCAACGCTATGGCGACAACGGCGGCGGCCGCAACTATCGTGGAGGCGGCGGGGGTATTGGCCCGGGCTATGGCGCGGTGATTGGCGGCGCAGGTGGCGCGGTGCTGGGCGCAGCCTTTGGCGGCGGGCTCAAGGGTACCCTGGTTGGCGGCGCCGCGGGCGCGGGTCTGGGCGCGCTTGGTGGGCAACTGGCCCAGGGCCACCGCCGCTGAGGCGGCGGTTGATCCCGCAGGGCTGTTGTTCTCTCGCGGCAGGCAATGCCTCTCGCGCACATTTCAGATGGCTGCATGGGCAGCCGAACGGGAAAAAGGTGCTGGGTATGAAGTGCAACAGGAAGTACGCGGCGGGTCTGCTCGGTTTGGCGATGGTTCTTGGCTCCGCCTCCATGTTCTCCGGCTCAAGATCAGGCACAGCCGTCGCACAAACAGCCGGTGCTGGTGCCAGCGCTGCCCAGGCGGGCTCGCTCCCGATCGACCGGCTGGTCGTGCTGACCTGCCGGCAGGCCTGGCAGATGGGCGGTCGCAACGAGGATGGGTTCTTTGCCATCGTGAAGCAGCTCGCCGAGCTTTCCGCGCAGAACCGCGGCGTCACCTTGCCGGATGACAAGGACGCCGGCGCCCGCGCGGGACAGTGGATTCGTACCCAGGCCCTCAAGGATCCAGACCAGCTGCTGTATGCCGTGGTGGACCACGCTGTTCTGTACTCCATCAACAAGGGCCGGACAGCGGCAGCAGGCACCTCCGCAGCAACCCGCGCCCCTAGCAAGTAGCAGGCAAGTCATAGCTGGCGGGCGGCGTGTACGCACCCGTATCCTCAGCCTGCCGCCCTTCTCCATGGTCGCGACACCATAAGGCGGTTGAGCGAGGCGTGGGATCTGCCCTGCCACGTACCCGCTCGCGCCCCTGCGCCATTGCCGCACCTCACCTCTCCAATGCTAGAATCACCCTTGTGCCGGGCCCTGCGCGGCGCAATCCCGCCAACCCCGCCAGGTCCGGAAGGAAGCAACGGCAACGGGCTCGTGCGTGCGCAGCAGGTACCCCGGTACATAACCCCAGCAGCCCTCCTGCTGAGCTCAGCCAGCGACCCACCTTCGGTCATTCGACATGGCGGCTCCCCTCAGAGACAATCAAGCTATTCGACCGCCCTTCCGGGGTCGTCATCCCTTGTTTTCTGGAGAAGAGCCTTGAGTCTGGATGGACTGAAACGCCGGGAGCGGCAGCTTACCAAGCGCGCCAAGATCACCGCACTCGGAACCTATGTCCCGCCGCGCATCCTGACCAACGCTGACCTCGAAAAGATGGTCGACACCTCGGACCAGTGGATTGTCGAGCGCACCGGCATCCGCGAACGCCATATCGCGGCCAAGGGTACCGCCACCAGTGACCTCGCGGTCGAAGCAGCGCGTCGCTGCCTGGCCGATCGAGGCATCTCGCCCGAGGAAGTCGAAGTCATCATCGTCGCGACCGTGAGTCCTGACATGCCCTTCCCCGCGACCGCCTGCCTGGTGCAGGAGAAGCTCGGCGCGCACCATGCGTGGGGCTTTGACCTGGGCGCCGCCTGCTCCGGTTTTCTGTACGCGCTGCAGGTCGGCGCCAAGCTGATCGAGAGTGGCGCCCAGGCGAAAGTGCTGGTCATCGGCGCCGACACGCTCAGCACCATGATCGACTACACCGACCGCTCCACCTGCATCCTCTTCGGCGATGGCGCGGGTGCCGTGCTGCTCGAGGCAGCGGAGGAGGGGGAAGAGGGAATCATCGATTACGTGCATGAAATCGATGGCTCTGGTGCGCTGGCGCTGCGACTGCCCGCGGGCGGCAGCTTGCAGCCAGCCAGCGAGGAAACGGTGCGCACCAAGCAGCACTACGTCTACCAGGACGGCCAGACTGTCTACAAGTTTGCCGTGCGCAAGATGTCAGAGATTGCAGAAAACGTGCTGACACGCAACTGCCTGAAGGGCACTGACCTGGCCTGCTTTATCCCTCACCAGGCGAATCGACGCATCATTGAGTCGACCGCCCAGCGTCTCGGCATGCCCCTCGACCGTGTGCTCATCAATATCGATCGCTACGGCAATACCATCGCGGCAACCGTACCGCTTGCCCTGGGCACCGCCCGGGAAGAAGGCAAGCTGAAGCGCGGCGACATGGTGCTGCTGGCCAGCGTCGGCGCGGGCTTCACCGCGGGTGCCACGCTGCTCCGTTGGGAAATCGACTA
>CAXTEW010000246.1:0-1433 GCA_964243175.1 uncultured Acidobacteriaceae bacterium | reverse complement strand
TCCCGGTCCCAGCTGCGCTTTTGCCGGCGATACTGCCACACGCCGAACACGATGGCCGCCAGCAGCAACCCAAAGAACACCCACAGGATCGTCGCCGACCAGTTGGACAGGTACTGGTTCCACACGCGCAGCACACGCGGTCCATAGGTCACGCCGACCCAGGCGACAAAGCTGTAGCGGAGAGCGCGGGCGAACGAGAAGGCTGCCAGAAAGTGTCTGCGCGATGCGCCGAGAGCGCCGGCGCCGAGCAGCAGCGGCATCAGCGGTACAGGCGGTGGCAACAGGGCACTGACTGCGATGGTGGCAAATCCGTGGCTGCGCATCCAGCGGGTTACCGGGCGGATCATGCGCTTGGGGGCGAAGTGCTGCAGCATGGACTCGCCACCCTTTTCGCCGGCTTTCCAGGTCGTGTAGCCCCCGACGACGCTGGCCGCGATCGTGGTCGCTGCCAGCAGCACGGGGTGCGCTCCCTGCTGCGCACACAGCAGCAGCAGCAGGATGTCAGAGCTGCCCGGCAGCGGCAGCGGAATGATGGCTGCGTCCAGCAGTGAGATCACGAACAGACCGGGCAGACCCAGTGCGATGAGCCATGGAGGGATGTGCGAGCCATGAGCCTGCGCGGCAGCAGCAGTCTGAGCTGCAGCCGCCTGGTAAAGCGCAGTGACGTGAGGAATCGTGGCGTGGATCAGGTCGGAAAGCAGGGCAGGAGCAGGATGGGCAGCAGCAGGAGACATAGGTGCTCTGTTGGAAGCACAGATCGCGCCCGGGGTTCAGCAGTTTGTGTCGCAGCAGAAGGAAACAGGGCACGAGCCTTTAGCGAAACCACTCCAGCGAAGGAATCGATGGAATGAGACCCAGCGCGTACGCTTCGCTGTAGAAGCGCTCGATGCCAGCGAGCACCGGCGCATCGAGAAAATAGTGGATGTTCCGGCCCAGGTACCTGCGCACGATCTCCGGACTGAGACGGAGCTGCGGCGCCCACTCCTGCACGAGCTCGGCAAGATGAGCGAGGCCGGCGTCGCGCGACTCTTCGAGGTCTGCCACGATGCGCGCGCGTTCGTCAGTGCTGAGCGCCGCCACGCCAGCCGTCCTGACGGCCCAGAATGCCGAGACCCAGGCTGTGCCGGTTGCCTGCCACCACTGGGAGCCGAGATCGAGATAGCGCAGACGCTCCCCGGTCCGGCCCTCGCGCGCGGCACGATCGCGGAGGGCATGCAGTGCGGGATCGCCGATCAACAGCGCGGCGTCGGCAGCGCGGAGCATCGCATCGAGCTCGGGCGCATGACTCAGAAAGCGCGGTGTGTGCTGCCAGAAGCGGCGAAACAGGATCTGGGTGTACAGCGCAGAGGTGCGCGACGCGGTATCGAGGGCAACCGTACGGATGCGGGAAAGCTCGCCGGATGTGGGTGGCGCGAGATCCGGCTCCTCGCCGG
>CAXTEW010000245.1:0-4289 GCA_964243175.1 uncultured Acidobacteriaceae bacterium | reverse complement strand
CTAGCCAGCCTTGCAGAGAAAAGGATCGACGCTGAAGATGCAGCGGGGAGACGTGCCAACCTACGATGTCGCGATCCTCGGCGCTGGCGCTGCAGGGCTTTTCTGTGCCGGCCTGCTGGTACAGCAGCGATTGCGCGTGCTGGTGATCGACCATGCGCCGGAGCCCGGACGCAAGATCCTGATCTCGGGCGGCGGCCGGGCCAACTTCACCAATCTCAACACCCGTCCAGAGCATTTCCTTTCGCAGAACCCACACTTTGCCAAGTCCGCGCTGGCCCGCTACGCGCCCGAAGAGTTTGTCGCGCTGGTCGAGCGCCACGGCATCACCCACCACCCCAAAGCCCCGGGGCAGCTCTTCTGCGATGGCTCCGCGCGACAGCTTGTCACCATGCTTGTCGCGGAAGCCTCGGGCATGGATCTGCGCCTCGATACTGCCGTGCTTTCCGTGGACAGGGTCGCCGACCGCTTTGTTCTCGAACTGCGCAGGGGCGGTGCTACGGAACGTCTCGCGGCGAGCACCCTGGTCGTGGCGACGGGCGGGCTGTCCATCCCCAAGCTGGGCGCCACCGGGTTCGGCTACGAGCTGGCGCGACAGTTCGGACTCGGGCTCGTGCCTCCGCGCGCCGCACTGGTGCCGCTGAGCTTCAACCCTGCCGACGCTGCGGCGTTTGAGGGCCTGAGTGGCGTCGCCACGGAGGTGGAGGTAACGCTGGGCCCGGGCGGCCGGTCAGAGAGCAAGCGTGGAAGACCTGTGCGGGACCGCGCGCCCGTCGTGTTCCGGGACAAGCTGCTCATCACCCATCGCGGCCTCAGCGGTCCGGCGATCCTGCAGGTTTCGTCCTACTGGCAGCCCGGGATGGCTCTTTCGCTCGACCTGGCGCCTGCCCGCCAGGTCACGGCTCCCCTGCTGGAGCCAGGGGCTCGCCGGGATGAAGCCGCAGCGGTGGCGGCGTGGTCCGCAGCGCTGCCCCGGCGCTTCGCCGAGCGGCTGCTGCAGCTTGCACCCCCGGCAGCCTGGACAAACGATGCGCTCCACGGCGCCGAACGGCGACTGCATGCGTGGCCGCTCACACCCGGCGGCACAGAAGGCTACGCCAAGGCGGAGGTCACGGCGGGCGGCGTGGACACGGCAGACCTGGTCGCGCAGACGCTCGAAGCGAGGCAAGTGCCTGGCCTGTTCTTCATAGGTGAGGTCGTGGACGTCACCGGACACCTCGGCGGCTTCAACTTCCAGTGGGCCTGGGCTTCTGCGGCGGCAGCAGCCAGGGCGATCGCCGACCGAGCGGCAGGCGCCAATCAAACAGCTGCGATTGCTTGACACTTTGTGGCTGGGGCCAGCCGCGGCATGCATTGGCCCGGCACCGCGTTACACTTGACCAGAGTGAAGCCGGCGCTGCGTCCTCGCGCTCAGCTCGCAGCTTGCCCGAACCCCGATCCGATTCAAGAGAAATGCAAGACAGTCAAGACAAATAAGACGCCAGGACAAACCGCCCAGCCATGAGCACTCCCCTAGTGACCCCTACCAGCAATGCTCTCGTCAGCGCCGCCCGCGATGCAGGCCTCGTGCCATCCGGCGTCGTTACCGGTGCGGACTTTCACGGCAAGCCGACTACGCGCCTCAGCTTTGCATCGGCAGACGAAGGAGCCTCGCTCCACCTGGAAGTGAGCGACGGCTTCCACGCGACTGTTGGCACTCTCGAGGCCGGCTTGCGCAGCTACCTGGCCGATGTAGCGGCACGGCTCCGAACCCCGCAGCCCGAGCTGTATGTCACCATGGGCGGCCTGCCGCTGCGTTTCTCCGGCTTCAGCTGGCCGTTCCATCGCTCGACCTCGGGGGCCGATACGTATATCGTGCACGGCCTGGTTACCCTGGCCGATGGCTCGGGGAGTCCGCTGCATGCCAAGGTCTCGGCCAGCATGACGGTCACCTTCGCCGAGATCGTCGTCGCGCCTGAGCAGCCCTACGCGGAAGACTTTACCTACAACGCCATCCGCAAGACCTTCGACTACGGGCAGCTGGAGCTACTGAAAAGCGGCAACCGGCAGCCTGTTCCCGTCACGACGCGCTACTACAGCCGCTGGCAGAAGAAGTTCGTCTTCACCGATACCACAGATGCCGAGCGCATGAGTTTCCTGGCGAGAAAAGCATTCTGGCTGTCGGGCGTCCTGGGCAGCAGCGCACCTGTCTGGCTGGCTGACCCGCGCGATGCGCAATACCTGAATGCCACGCCCGAGCAATTGTTGACGGACATCCAGGCGCTGGCTCTCGGCGGCCTGGTCACTCCCGCGTCCGACCCGGGGTATGCGGCGGCTACGCCCGCACTGCTGGGTCGCGAAGCAGAGTACCGCGCGGAGCTGGATCTTGCGCTCAGCAGCATCAAGCCGACCTTCAACGAATCCATGCGCGGCGGCCACACCAACATGTAGTGGACGGCGTCGCCAGGCACAGAAGCACAGAACAGGCCGCTGCAGAGCGGCCTGTTCTTTTTGTGCAGGACAAGTCTCGAGAAGCCCCGCCTTCGGCCGGAGTTGACGGGCTCCCCCGTTACCTCCCCCGAAGCTTTCGCTTTCCTGCAAGACCATGATCAAGCCTGGCCAACTTACTATTTCCGCGGAGCCACGCCGCCGTGTTCATCGAGAGCTACGGGATGCTGATCGCGACTTTGCCGAAGTGAGCTCCTTCGGCTACATGTTTGTACGCGGCTTGCGCCTGATCCATGGGGAACGTCGTGTCGAGAACCGGCTGGATTCCGTGGGCGGTCATCGCAGCCGCTGCATCCGCGAGATCCGCCACAGGGCCTGTGTTGTTGCCCAGCAGGCGAAGGCACTTCTCCATCACGGGAACTACGCTGACAGAAACTTCCGTCCCGGACAGGAAGCCAATGATGAACACTGTGCTATCCAGCCCCGCAGCCTGGATCGATTGTGGAAAGGTCGCTGTACCGCCTGTCTCAAGTACAAGATCAGCGCCTTTTCCTTCCGTCAGGCGGAGCACCTCCTCGGCCCACCTGGGAGTGGACTTGTAATTGATAACTGCGTCGGCGCCCAGTGTACGGGCGCGCTCCAGCTTCTCGTCAGAGGATGAGCTGACAAGAACACGTGCTCCGTGAGCCTTGGCGAACTGCAGGGCAAAAAGCGAGACGCCTCCCGTGCCCAGCACGAGGGCGGTTGTATGCGGGCCTAGTGCCGCGCTGCGAACAGCACGCCAGGCCGTCGTCGCTGCTATCGGCAAGGTCGCAGCCTGGGCGTCCGATAAGTGCGGAGGGGTACGAACCAGCGAGTGCGCGGGAACCACCACATACTCCGCGAGGCTGCCAGGAAGATCAATGCCGCGACGCGGCCCACCACCGGCAGCGGGAATCCGACCGTCCTGCCAGTCCGGAATAAAGTGCGGGATGACGCGGTCACCAACCTTCCAGTCAGTCACTGCTGTGCCCAGCGTCGCGATCTCGCCCGCTCCGTCTGTCACCGGGATGATCGGAAAGGTGTTCAGAGGATACTGGCCGGTAGCGACGGCGATATCGAGAAAGTTCAACGAAGCGGCGCGCAGACGAACCACCACGTCCCGGGGGCCTGGGGTGGGATCAGGGTATGTACTGGAACGCAGTGCGTCGACACGTGGCGCGGCTAATTCGATAACTTTCATCGTGACTCCCAATCAACCGTTAGATGGCCGGGATTACGATTCGATCCCACTTACCTGGCCGGCACGCTTCGATCACTCGGGGCAGTCTCGCATTCCTGGTAGTAACTACGCCGGTGTGAACAAGTTGTTCGCGAGCAACGGTACTTTGCGGAAGCCACGCAGAACAACCTTTTTCGTTCTGGATAAAGCACCACTGCCTTGATCGACATAAGCGGTTACGTTCGTCAGGAAAACCCTCCGACTCGTCTTGGAATTGCGGAGAGACTCCACTAGACATAGAGCCAGAGGATACCTGGTGAGTAGATTTCTGAGCAGTTGGTGGCCCGAACGCCTGGTTTCTCTCGTGGCTTTCCTGGGTATACTTGCCGCGCTCCTACCCGGATTTCAAGTGCGTTCGTGGGATCTTGCAGGTTCCGACATCAAAACGCTCTACGCCTCCTCCTGGTGTTTAGCGAGGGGTCTCGATGCATACAGCTTTGCAAACATTGCTCGTGTGTTTGCCGCAAACCATATCGTTGCTCCACCCTCATGGTATGGACATGCTCCAGTCTACCCGCCGTTCACCCTGGCTTTGCTCGTACCACTTACTGTCTTCCCGATGGTCACGGCTGTGTACCTGTGGACCCTTCTTAGTGCGATCGCG
>CAXTEW010000244.1:0-4290 GCA_964243175.1 uncultured Acidobacteriaceae bacterium | reverse complement strand
GGCGAGATCACAACTGTATCCAAGCAAGGTACAAATAGTCTGCACGGCTCGGCATTCGAATACTTTCAGAACCAGGATTTCGATGCGATTCCGTATGGCGCTGGGAGCAAGCCACACAAGGTGGCGAATGACTTCGGCGGCTCCGTGGGCGGACCTGTCGTGATCCCGCACCTGTACAACGGCCATGATCGCACCTTCTTTTTCGGAACCTATGAGGGGCTGCGTTTTCCCCAGTCCACGGTCGAACAATACCTGGTGCCGACGGTCGCGATGAAGCAGGGGAACTTCTCGCAGGAAACAGCGACGCTCACCAATCCCTTTACCGGCGGCACGTACGCAAACCAGACGCTGCCGGCAATTAATCCCAGTGCGCAGGCCTTCTTATCCCTGTTTCCTGATCCGAACACCGGCAATACCCAATCGGTAGCGGGCGCACTCAGCGGTCTCGGGTATAACTATCGCACGCTCAAAGACAACAGCATTCAGTCGAACCAGTTCGACACGCGCATCGACCAGGCGTTTGGAGCGAAAGCCTTTGTGTACGGGCGATTTACCTGGAAGAACATCAGCCAGACACAGCCCAATGCCTTGTTGCTGCCTAACTCGGATGGCTATGCGCAGTACCGCATCTTTGCGACGTCGTTCAACTACACGTTTACCTCGCATCTTTCGAACGAGTTTCGTTTCGGCTTCACCCTCGAGCAGGATGGCGCGGCTAACAGCTTCAACGGCGCCGCAGTGACCAATGCCGCGGGGCTGGGTGGCATTGGACCCAACTATCCGTTCAACGGCATCACGCTGCTGCAGTTCAACCAGTTGACCACGCTGACGACGCCTGGCGGCAATGGCCGACTGACTTACAGTGAGCAGTCGCGGCTTTTCCAGTACGTGGACAATGTGACGTGGCAGAAGGGTGCGCATACCCTGCGTTTCGGCGCGGACATTCGCGCGCTGCAGGCGAACACGCCGCTCGATGCCACGGCTGGCGATAACTATGGATCCTTTATCTTCAACGGCGCATTTACCGGCCAGGAATTTGCTGATTTCCTGCTGGGCACGCCATACCAGTCCTACACGGACAACATCACCAGTAATAATCGCGGACGCAGCGACGCGTATGCGGTCTATGCGCAGGATAACTGGCGTGCCACGCCCAACCTGAACGTCACTCTCGGGCTGCGCTACGAGTACCATCCGCCGTTCCAGGCAGTGGATGGCAATCTCGGCAATTTCGATCCAAGCGTCCCGAAGTCAGGACAGCTGATCTATCCGGCAGGCCATGCCAACCTGCTTTCCGCCCCGGAACTGGCCAACTTCAATGCGTGCCCGACCGCAGGCGTCAATAACCCTCTCGCGACGGGAGGCGTGGAGAATGGCGCGCCCTGCACGCCCGTCGTATCGAGCAGCCAGGCAGGGCTGCCAGCCGGGCTGCGCTATGCGCCCAAGCTGCGCTTTGAGCCGCGCGTGGGCTTTGCCTGGCGGCCCTTCGGCAATGAGAAAACAGTCGTCAGCGGGGGCGCCGGCTACTACAACATCACGACATCTGGCGCTATCTTCTATGCGCTAGGCGGCACCCTGCAGACAGACGAGCAGATCTTCAACAACTTCCAGTCCCCTGCCACCACGCAGGGTGGTCCCCTGGGGCCGCCGGCGATCGTTTTCCCGAATGTGGGGCTCAGCAACCAGGGTGCGCAGTATGGTACGGCCAGTTTCAACTCCGAGGTGGATATTCACTGGCATGACCCGTACTCGCTGCAGAGCGCGCTCTCGGTCGAGCACGAGTTTCCCGGTCAGCTGGCCGCCCGCGTCTCCTATATCGCACTGCAGACAAAGCATCTTGTCTGGCAGCCGAACCAGAACGATCTGCCGCTGTCTTCAACCACCCCGGCCGCGAGCCAGCCGCTGTCGGCGCTTCCCTTCCCTAACTTCCAGACGATCAACAGCCGCAGCACCGCGGCAGGCGCTGATTACAATTCGCTCCAGGCGCAGGTAACACGCCGCTACACGCATGGGCTCTCCTACAGCGCGGCGTATACGCTGGCCAAGAACCTGTCCGACAACCAGGGCACTTACGGCGCTTACGGCAGCAATCCTGCTTCCTTCTCTGACGAGCAGGGCGGCTACTACGCGACCTGGTCCGGCAATCGCGAGCTGGATTACGGCAACGTCTCCTCGACCCGCCGCCATCGCTTTCTTATGACCAGCGTGGCTGATATACCTGTGGGCCGCGGACGGCACTTTGCCGGCAACATGCCGCGGCTGGTCGATGCAGTGGCAGGCGGCTGGCAGGTGACCAACATCTTTGTCTGGCAGACGGGTCCGTACCTCACGCCGTTTATCCCGGCCGGGAATGCTGACCCGTCGGGGACCGGGTCAGGCATCCTGTTTGGACGACCCCAGCGGCCGGATCGCGTCGCGCGCGGCAACACATCAGCGCAAAGCCGCCGGCAGTGGTTTAACACGGCTGCGTTTGCCTGCCCGGGCGGCGGCGATTTCGCGACGCTCCAGTCCGGCGCCTGCACCACCGGGGTCAAGTCAGCACCGATCGGGCGCTTCGGCACCTCGTCGGTAGGCGACGTGGAGGGTCCGGGCACGGTGAACCTGTCCTCTGGCTTGAACAAGACGCTCGCCCTGACAGAAGGCGTGCACCTACGGGCGGAAGGTACGTTTACCAACGTGCTCAACCACACCAACCTGAACGATCCCGTGCTGGACGTGACCAACCCCTCGTTCGGCACGATCACGCAGGCACGCGGCTCGGATTTCGGCGGCAACCGCACCGGCCAGGTCTCGCTCAAGCTGGAGTTCTAGAGTCCGGTGTGAGGGCAGCGCGAGGTCTCCCGGCCTCGCGCATGTGCCAACCCACTCGCCACGAAGTGGCCGCCAGCCGAGCGGGCCAGTCTTATCTCGCGGTCTCACGAGTGGTTTCACCGGTTGTGCAGGCAAACCAGGTTTGCTTACACTGGTGCGTCTCGCGCGGCAGGCCTTGCTCCGTGTGAAAACCTCGTTCGGGAGCCTGAGCTTCGTTATGCGCCTCTTCTCTGTCGGCGGTCTATGGACCGCCTCCCTTCTTCTCTGCGCGCCTGCGTTCTGCCAGACACCGCAATACCTCTATCCTCTCCAAAACCCGGAGCTACCTGCTGAGCAGCGCATTACCGACCTGCTGTCGAGGATGACGGTGGAGGAGAAGATCGCTGCGCTCTCGACCGATCCCTCCGTGCCACGGCTGGGCGTGATCGGCACCGGGCATGTGGAGGGATTGCACGGCGAAGCGCTCGGCGGCCCGGGCCACTGGGAAGGCCGAGGCAAGCACGTGGTGCCGACGACGACCTTTCCGCAGTCGCGCGGGCTGGGCCAGACCTGGGACCCGGCGCTGCTTGAGAAAGCAGCCGCTGTCGAAGGCTACGAGGCCCGCTACAACCGCACCAAGTATGGTTCGGGCGGGCTGGTCATGCGGGCGCCCAATGCCGACCTGAGCCGCGACCCGCGCTGGGGCCGCAGCGAGGAGAGCTACTGCGAAGATCCATTCCTGGTCGGCACGCTCACCGTCGCGTATGTCGAGGGCCTGCAGGGTAACGATCCGAAATACTGGCTGAGCGCTTCGCTGATGAAACACTTTCTCGCCAACTCGAATGAGAAGGAACGCGACGGCTCGTCGTCGGACTACAGCAACCGGCTCTTTTACGAGTACTACTCGGTGCCATTCCACATGGGCATCGAGCAGGGTCACTCCAACGCGTTCATGACCTCGTACAACGCGTGGAACGGGACGCCGATGGATGTAAATCCCGTGCTGCGCGACGTGGTGATGAAGGACTGGGGCTTCAACGGGATCATCTGCACAGATGGCGGCGCGCTGACCAACCTGGTGACACGACACGAGTGGGATCGCGACATGGCGCATGCCTCGGCGGACACACTGAAGGCGGGGATCAACCAGTATCTCGACACGTATGAGGCCGGCGTAAAGGAAGCGCTCGACGGTAAGCTGACCACCGAAGCGCAGATCGATGAAAACCTGCGCGGCGTGTACCGGGTGATGTTGAAGCTGGGCGAACTGGACCCGCGATCCATGGTGCCCTACGCGAAGATCGGCCGGGAGGATTCGCCGGACGCAGCGAAAGTAGCACAGTATGGCGACCCATGGAACTGGCCGGAGAACAAGGCCCTGGCACGCCAGGTGACGGATGAATCGATCGTGCTGCTGAAGAATGAAAAGGCAACCCTGCCGCTGGACGCGTCGAAACTGCGCAAGGTCGCTGTGATCGGTCCGCTCTCCGACACCGTGGC
>CAXTEW010000243.1:0-4291 GCA_964243175.1 uncultured Acidobacteriaceae bacterium | reverse complement strand
CTTCGAGTATTTCCACCGTCTGCCGCCCACTCATCGATCCATCCGGCAGGTGGCCGAAGTCGAAAGCGACATCCAGGACCTTGGCGCTTTCGCGCTCCTCGTCCAGCCGAAGCATGGGGTCTCCCCCTAGTTCGCCATCGCTCATGGTCAAAAATGTGACGTCCCAGCCCGAACGGCGAAGTAGAACAGAAAAACCAGCCGCTCCCAGTGCACAATCATCCGGATGAGCCCCGATTACCAATGCTTTTTTTGTTTTTGTCATCGCTCTTGGTATCCCCTTATCAAACTCGACTGCCATTACAACCCGCCTTCTTGCTTTCCCGGTTGACTGCTCTATCGGCCGTATCTCCGGATACTTGAAAGCAAAAGCTTGAACCTGGTGGCTACTCGAGCCACTCCGGTTCTGTTCGTCTTAATACATAAAGCTTTTTTAAGCAAAAAGCTTCGTTTCGTCACATCACAATAGTAAGTAAATGCACGTTACCGTGAAATAGTTGCTCAAATACGCCCTACGTCTGCCGCTTTAGAGTAAGACCTACCCTCGTGTGGAACCTCACGACATATAGTAGCCGTGACACAGCCGGCCCGCCACTAAAAGCCTTGCCCCGGTCCGAAAAGCCAGTGAACTCATGATTCCGAGGTAACCTGCGAGGCCAAAACCCGGGATAAACCCGTAAAAGCCGGGTCAACCCAAAGAGATGTTCGCGAACCCGCACAAACATTGGTTTTTTGTTGACAAGGAGGAAGCAAAACCGCGATGGTAAATCCCGACAGGCATTGCAGGAAACGGCGTCTTTGCTGAACAAAACCATTCGCGGCCGGCATGCCGGGGCATTCCCTTAGGAGATTGACTATATGGCCACAGCCCTTACCAAAACCGCTCTCGTCCGCCAAATGGCCGAGAGACTTGAGCTCACTAGCAAGCAAACTGTTGCCTTCTTTGACCTGCTGTCCGAGACCGCTGTCAAGGAAACCAAGAAGAACGGCGTCTTTGTCATTCCGGGCCTTGGGCGCCTGGTGAAGGCAGAGCGCAAAGCTCGTACTGGACGTAACCCCCAGACCGGCGAAGCCATCAAGATCAAGGCCAAGACCGTGGTCAAGTTCCGCATCGCCAAGGCAGCCAAGGACGCTATCGCGCCAGTAAAGAAGGCCGCCGACAAGGCAGAGAAGCCGGAAAAGGCTGAAAAACCGGAAAAAGCCGAAAAGTAGCCTCTCCTCGCCGGCCCGCCCTGACGGAGCGGGCCGGCATCGACGAGAGCAGAGAGCTTTCGCAACCCTTCCATCCCGTGTGACTTGGATTGTTCGCCCGCCCCGCTTGGAAACGCAGTCGGCACTTGATGCATCCCCCTGCCTGGGTGATCGTCAGACGACAATGCAGCCTGCCGGTCGCACCACCCCATCTCTGCACCAGGCGCTTTAGCTGCTCAGCACCCGCCGCAAAATACCGCCAGCCTCCCGCAACCGTCGGCGTGCCTCTTCCGCGTCGACTCCTTCCCGCTCCATTACAACCGCGCTCTTCAGGTCGCCATCCGCCGCCTCCAGCAGCGCCTGCGCTCTTTGCCGGGTACTACCCGTAAGTTCCATCACGATCCGGCAGGCGCGATCCCGCAGCTTGGCATTGGTTGGCTGCACGTTCACCATCAGATTTCCGTGGACGTACCCCAGCCGCGCCATAACGCCGGTCGAAAGCATGTTCAGCATCAGCTTGGTAGCCGTTCCTGCCTTCAGGCGCGTCGACCCCGTAAGGACCTCGGCGCCCGTCTCCGCAGTCAAGGCCTGGTCTCCAGCCTGCTCCACAGGTGAGTCGGAGACGCAGCTCATGCCGATCGTCAGCGCGCCCCTTGCCATGGCGGCCGCCATGGCGCCCAGCACATACGGGGTTCGACCGCTTGCGGCGATACCGATCACCACATCCCGCGGTTCAATGCAGTGCTCCTGCATGGTGGTCTCGCCGGCTGCGGCATCGTCCTCTGCCCCTTCCACGGCGAACCGCAGCGCCCTGTCGCCCCCAGCGATCACTCCCTGCACCATCGTGGCGGGCGTGTGGAAGGTGGGCGGGCACTCAGCGGCGTCCAGCACCCCGAGGCGGCCAGAGGTACCGGCGCCTACGTAGAACAGACGACCGCCCCTCGCCAGCCTCGCAGCCACGGCCTCGACTGCGGCTGCAAGTTGCGGGAGGATCCGCTCGACCGCCTGCAATGCCTCGCGATCTCCGGCGTGCATCACCCGCATCATCTGTTCTGCGGTCAGCGCATCGAAGTCGGTGCTTTGCTCATGCCGGGCTTCTGTGGAGAAGGCCGGCACTGCTTCTTCCTTAAACATGGACTCTCCTGCAACCCTGCATGGCACCGGAGCACGCCTGCCACTCACCGTGTAGTGAGCCGCTCCATTAGTTCGTCGAAGGCATCAAGATTGGCGTACTCGATGACCACCCTGCCCCGCCCCTGCCGATCTTCGATCGACACCTTCATCCCCAGCGCGGCACGCAATGTGCTTTGCGCTTCCCGCACATTGGGGTCCAGGCGCGGCGCGGCAGCTGCTTTGCCCGCCGCTCGTTTCTCCGGGTCAACCAGGCCCTTTACGAAGGTCTCCGCCTGGCGGACGCTCATCGCCAGCGCCTGTATCTTTTGCGCCGCTCGCACCATCTGGGCTTTGTCGTCCAGCGCCAGCAGCGTACGCGCATGACCAAAGGTCAAGTTCCCTGCTTCCACCAGGGTCTGCAACTCCTCAGGCAGCCGCAGCAGGCGCAGAAAGTTGGAAATCGAGGCTCGATCCTTCCCCGTCCTGATCGCCATCTGCTCCTGCGTCATTCGGAAGTCGCGGCCGAGCCGGTCAAGCGCACGTGCCTGCTCCATTGGGTTCAGGTCCGCCCGCTGCAGGTTTTCGACGATCGTCGCTTCCATCGCCTGCGTGTCATTCATCATGGCGACGACCGCGGGAATGGTCGCGCGACCGGCCTTTTGCGAGGCCAGCCAACGGCGCTCGCCCGCGATCAGCTGATACCTGTCGCCTGCCACGGCCCGCACCAGCACCGGCTGGATCACGCCTATCGCGCGGATGGAATGCGCCAGCTCCTCCAGAAGTTCTTCGTTGAAGTGTGTCCTGGTTTGAAAGGGATTCCGATCGATCGCGGCGACGTCTATTTCAAACGCCTTCCCCGCTGGTTCCATCTCGCGCTTTGCGATTGATGGATCAGCATCCGCCGTCCTGGGCGCGCTGCGAGGTAGCAGCGATTCCAACCCTTTGCCAAGCGCACGCCGCTTGCCGCCCATTTCCTTTTCCATCATTGCTCCATCCTCTTCTCAGCACGATCGATCGATGACGCCCGTGTCAGGAGTAAGGCCAGAACCGTACCTCTCGCGGCTCCTGCTGACGCTCCGGCTGTTTCTTCGACGCCACGCCGTTCAACGCCATGATCTCTCGCGCCAGGTCGCGGTAGGCCTCCGCGCCACGCGAGCGTGGGTCATACAGCAGCACGGGCTGCCCGTAACTTGGCGCTTCCGCCAGGCGTATGTTTCTCGGAATCGTGGTCTTCAGCAGCTTTTCTCCGAAATGCTGCCGGAGATTGGCCGTGACCTGCTGGGCCAGGTTGGTGCGATCGTCATACATCGTCAGGAGCACGCCCTCGATCTGCAACGCCGGATTGAGGCTGGCCTGGACCCGTTCGAGTGTATGGAGCAGCTCGGAAATTCCTTCCAGTGCAAAATACTCCGCCTGCATCGGCACTAGAAGCGCATCGGCGGCAACCAGAGCATTGAGGGTAAGCAAATCGAGCGCTGGCGGGCAGTCGAGCAGGATGAATTCGTGCGCCCCGCGAGCCTCCACTAGGGCATCTTTGAGCTTCAGCGTGCGATTGTCCTGTTCCATCAGCTCGACAGTGGCGCCGACCAGGTCCTTGCTGGCGGGTATGAGCTTCAGAGCGGGAATCTCGGTTTGTAGCGCCGCGTCGGCTAATCGGGCGGCATGAACAAGAACGTCATACGTGGAGAGCCGGTCCTCGTCGCGCCCAAAGCCAAAGCCCCCGGTCGTATTGGCCTGGGGATCAATGTCAATCAGGAGGCAGGGTAGCTCTTCAAGGGCAAGCGCGGCCGCCAGGTTAATAGCCGTCGTGGTCTTCCCGACGCCGCCTTTCTGATTCACGATCGCTAGAACTTTGCCCATGCAGTTCGAGCATAGGGCACGGGCGACTTAGCGGCAAATGCCGTGTCGTTCATCCAGGCGTCGCGCTTGTGGCGGCTGATTAAAGTAGCCTGCACGCAAATGTTCCACGTGGAACATTTGCGTGCTCCAC
>CAXTEW010000242.1:0-4313 GCA_964243175.1 uncultured Acidobacteriaceae bacterium | reverse complement strand
GACCTGGCCCCGGGCGAGACAATCTGACTGCTCGCGTGATCACGGGGTAGCGGAACCGCCGCCGGAGCACGGTTCCTTTCGATTGGCTGCACGGCGGAAATCTGGATGGCTGCGGGTCCTGGCTGGCGCTGCTTCCCTTACGATGGCTACCATCGGGCTCTGCCGCGCTTCTCGCAAGGGTGACGCGGACAGGTCCACCAGGAGGACCATCGGTGTTGAGACTGCAGAGGCTTCTACCCATCGCCACCTTGCTGGCGACGGCCGTGGTGCCGGGCGCGGCACTGGCGCAGCTGATTACCGTGAAAGCGCCTGCCTACCGCGCGGATGTAAATGGCGAAACACCGATCCATCTCGCCGCTGCCGGATATCGAGGGCCGCTGGTTGTGAAGAGCTGGCTGCCCGGCGCTGCTTCCGGCACCGACTCCACTGTAGCCACGGTGCCCCTGGACGAAAAAGGTGAGGGCTCGTTTACTTTTCCGGCCGAGCACTTTGCCCATGGGCCTCTCGCCGTGCGCATCACCGGCACACGCATCGCAGACGGCTATGTCGACACGTCGTATCTGCAGCTGTACAACACGGGCGGCGTGCATTGGAACGAGGGCATCCCGGCAGAAGCGCCACCGGCTGCGTCAGGTATGTCGCTGGTTTTCAAAGATGATTTCGACGGACCGCTGTCTATCTCGGCGAATGGTGTCGACGCACGCTATGCGGCGCACAAACCCGGAGGTGGCGACTTCAGCCAGATCCCCTTTGTGGATCCGACTGCCTCGGGTCCATTCTTCCAGCGGGACACTTACCTGATCATCGAGGCCAATGCGCTGCAGAAGACAACCGGGCTGCTGGCATCGGTTAACACCTTCGATGGACGCGGCTTTAGCGTGAGCGCGCCTTACTACATGGAGTGCCGCTTCCTGGCTCCTGATGCCCCGGGCACCTGGCCTGCCTGGTGGACCTTGACCAATGGAGTCACAGGAGGGAAGTGGAGTCCGGTCGCGGATGAACTCGACATCATAGAAGCTTATGGCGGCGATGGCGCGAAGAACCCGAACGCGCCGGCCACGTACGAAGTGACGCCGCACACGTGGGGCTACAAGGATGAGTCCCTCAAGTACAAAACCAACGTCATCCACATGGATAAGTCTAGCGCCGGGGCAGCATGGGCTTCCGCCCCACATACCTACGGGGTGCTGGTGACCGCGACCACTATGACCTTCTATCTCGACAATGTTGAGGTCGTCACCATGCCCGCGTCACCGATCGTCGAAAAGGAGCCGACTTACTTCCTGCTCAACCTGGCGGTCGGAGGCAATGGCTGGCCGGTCGACTTATCCAGGTACGACAACAGAGTGGATATGTATGTCGACTATATCCGGGTGTACCACTAAGCACCGGTGCCCGTCGACCAGTGTTCCCGGTGCTCCCGGCGCGAGCACCGTTTTCTGGAATGGCAAGCGGCTTGCCGGATTAGAGCTGCACCAGGCGGTGCGTGGCCGCGGCCAGCGTGGCCGCCGTGTAGCTTGGCAGCACTCCGTATGCCATTGCGATTTCGTCGCAATGCTGGCGTCGCGCGCAGTGGCTGCAGTCCTTCACTACCTTGTCGGCAAGCGCGACCAGCGGCACCGGGTGGAATCCGTAATGCGCAAAGAAACCGGGCACGCGTGTGAAGAGGCAGGCACACTGCGTCCCCGTTGTTCGAACATCCTCAAGCAGGCGCTGCAGCAGCATGCCGCCCGCACCCAGCCCACGGGCTTCCGGCTCTACCACGATTGAGCGAACTTCGGCCAGGTGGGTGCCGTAGCGATGCAGGGCGGCGCAGCCCAGGAACTCTGCGCTCGCCGACTCGGCAACGATGAAGGTCTCGATCTGCTGTTCTATCTCACGTGCCGAGCGGCGCAGCAGCGTGCCATCCGCCGTCATGCTGTCGATCAGGCCGAATATAGGTGCTACATCCGAGCGCTGCGCCCTGCGTACCGAACAACCAGGAAAACCGCTATGGTATTCGTCCATGTGGCCCTCGGCGACTTCTCCATTACAGTCCCCGCAGGCGTAAGAAAACTGTTAAAGAAGGGCTAAAGGGTAGTTAAGGCAGGGAGGGTCCAGCTCACGAGCCTGCGCGGCGCAGCATCACTGCCGCCTAGGGCTTCTCGCTGTCCTTCGAGCCGCTCCCAGGCGACCTGGAGATGCGCCTGGGCAGCCCCGTGATGAGCTCGTCGAAATGATTCATGCGGTCGCCAATGACTACGCCCTCGGGGGTGATCCGGTACCCGCGAATATCCGTGCTGTGCGGGCCGCCGCGCATCTTCACGATCATCATGATTTTCTCCAGGCGGCCATCGATCTCGACATAGCGAAGCCGGATGATGTCATCGGTGAGAAAGGAGATGGAGTACGTACTGAAGCGTAGCTCCGTAAAGCTCTCATCCATTTCAAGCGTACTGAGGATAGTAATGCCGATGCCTGTCAAGGCAAAGATCATGCGGTAGAGAGACTCGCGAAAGTCCGCGCGAAAGCCGGGCGCCAGCGCCATTTCAAAGCCGGCGAGTGAGTCGATCACCAATCGCCTGGCCTTCGTCCTGGCGATCGCATCAAGGATCTCCTGCATCATCTCGTCGACCGAGAGGTCAAGCGGCCGCAGGTAAA
This sequence comes from uncultured Acidobacteriaceae bacterium, assembly GCA_964243175.1. Taxonomy (GTDB): domain Bacteria; phylum Acidobacteriota; class Terriglobia; order Terriglobales; family Acidobacteriaceae; genus EB88. The sequence goes on along the minus strand of CAXTEW010000242.1, from coordinate 1,673 downwards.
TGACTTCGAGGGTTCCATCAGCGAGTGGTGTCTTGAGGTCGAGCCCGAACGTGGCGGCACGCCCGGTGTACTCCTCTGGCCGCTCCTCGAAAACCGCGAGGATGCCAGCTTCCCCGGCACGCAATCCTGCCGCAATAAACTGTGTCGCAATCACCGACTTTCCGGTACCCGACGAACCCGCAATCAGCAGGCTGTCTCCCTCAGGAACGCCGCCGCCCATCATTTCGTCCAACTCCTTGATCCCTGTGGAGAGGCGGTGCGTTGAGGGAACCAGCTTCTTTCGTCCCATCAAGCCAAGCGTTCTTGAGAATGCCTGCAGTCCGGCCGGGGTAATGCGGAAGGTGTGGATGCCAGGCACCGATACCTGCCCGCGCAGCTTGACCACCTGCATCTTGCGCACGACAGAGTTGCGCTCGACCTGCTGGTACAGCCAAAAAATACCGTCGGCCACGGTGAAGATGGGATTGTCCTGCAACTCCGGTTCCGAGTATTCGCCGATGAGAAATGTAGTCGCCTCGTAGCTGGCGAGCAGCAGCGCCAGCCGCTGGACGAAACTCTGCATCGCTGTTTCGCGACCCCCCAGCAGCTCTGACCGCACGATGGTACGGAAGGAGTCGACAACCACCATGGAAGGATTGGTCTTGCGGAGCTGTTCGCTGATCTCCTCCAGCACGGCTTCCAGACCGCTGTCGTCAAGCACCTTGCTCAGGTTGACGAACTGGATTGCGCTGCCCAGCATGGAGAGATCAAAGAAGTCGTACTGTTGCTGGTAGCGCAGCATCTTGAGTGCTGGCTCGCCAAGTACTGTGAAGTACAGGGCCGGGCGCGCTGCCGTGGCGTTTGCAAAGACACACTGGTGGGCAAGCGTGGTTTTGCCACTGCCCGGCGCTCCCGCGATGATGTTGAAGGAGTATTCCGGGATACCGCCCCCGAGGATTTCATCGAGCCCCGCAACGCCCGTAGGCAACTTCCTGATCGCCACTTTCTGCTGCTGGTTCAAGGGAGATCCTCTCTTACAGGCAGTGCGCTGCCTGGTGTCAGCCGCGGCCATATCGTGTGCATCAAGCGCACCGTGAGGCTGTCGCCGATAAAGATAAGCAATAGCTCAATCAGCCGGGCCGTGATCAAACTACAGGCAGCGTCGTCGTCGCTTCCCGGCCCTGCAAGCGCCCCATTCTCGAGCACCACGATGGCAGCCAGTTCAGGTGCTTCCCGCGTCCCCACTTCCACCGCACGCGTCAAAAGCGCACGAAATCCAGTGGCCCCCATCATGGTGCCGAAAGTGACGCGCACTTTCTCACACACCCTGGCGGCGGCAGGCTGTGCCCCTTCCTCCGGCTGCGCACTCTCGCTGGTAACAAGCTGCCGTGTCAGCGCCTGCGCCCGGGCCTTGCGGGCACACTCGCCTTTCGCGTCTGTCGCGGTATTGTCTAAGTCCACGCGTACTCCTTGCCCGCTTGCGCACCAGCGGGCCGCGGTTTTGCTCCGTCTGGTTGAGGGCCTCCTTCGCGCCGAAAATCCTAACTTGTTCTCACAGGGGAAGAGGGAACTCGATCTTCCTGCCCAGTGCAAGATCCTTCACCGGGCCGGGGCGGCCAAACAGAAAACCCTGGTACGCATGGCAGCCGTGAAGGGCAAGAAAAGCGCGCTGCCCTTCTGTCTCCACCCCCTCG
>CAXTEW010000241.1:0-4316 GCA_964243175.1 uncultured Acidobacteriaceae bacterium | reverse complement strand
GGCCCATGTCATGCATCCCGTACAACACGCGCCGATGCACCGGCTTCAGGCCGTCGCGAACCTCGGGCAGCGCACGCCCGATAATCACCGACATCGAGTAATCGAGATACGACCGGCGCATCTCGTCTTCAATATTGATCGAGATCAGCGAGGCCGCGCCCGGGGCGCCGGGAGCATTGATGCCAGTGGGTGGATTGTCGCTGCCGTTTGCACCATTGCCGGTGCCGTCGCCGCTAAGAGGTAGTTCTGGATTCTGATCGTCTGCCATAGGTGGGTTCGCGCTGCCCGGGGATGCCACAAAGAGAAGGCTTTGCCGAGTCGGCGCTGTCTCTATCTTAACCGACGGCGCGGCTTTCTAACTAGCGCATGGCGTGGCACTTATGGGATACTTCAGGCGCGTTTCGCGGGGGTACCACGATGCATACGCCTGCTGCCTTGAAATACCTCTTGACCCTGAGCGCGGCATGGCTGTTTCCTGTCCTGCTCGGAGCACAGATGCTACCAGCCGCGCCGGCCAGCTCCGCGTCGCTGCCGCCAGCCCCGCCCGACGGAGGCTCGTCGACGGTGCTGCAGAGCATCTACGTCCCGGGGATCGCCGACGCGCCCTTCACCCTGACCCTGGCGACAGAGTGGGTGCGTGCACTCGGGACCGACGGCAACACGGTGACGGTCGTGAACCAGCGAACCATCGCACGCGACCATACCGGCCGCATCTATCAGCAGCGCGTATTGCTCGCACCGCCTCCCGGCCTGCCGGCGGGTCAGGGCGTCAATGTGCTGCAGCTCAGCGATCCAGCGACCCATACCTACCTCAACTGCTGGGTTTCCACACATACCTGCGAGACGCTGCCGTACCGGGAGGCCGCGGCAATGCCCGTGCTGCAGGCCGGCACGGTGCACTACCAGGGGTCGGTGCAACAAACCACCAGCCTCGGCAAAGACGTGCTCCAAGGCATCGATGTCACGGGCATGCACGTCGCAACCGTGATCGAGGCGGGGCAGTTCGGCAACAGCAAACCCGTCACAATCCATCGCGAGTTCTGGTACAGCCCCGAGCTGGGGATCAACCTGAAATCCACGCGCAACGACCCTCGCTCGGGCCAGCAGACCTTTACCGTGACGAAGATTTCGCGCGACGAGCCGGACCCTGCTCTCTTCCAGGTACCAGATGGTTACGCAGTCGAGCAAGCGGCGCAGCAGGGGTCCGCAAAGCCGTGAGCCGCTAAGCGCACCCTGGGGTACCATGGCACCAAATTACGTTGCCGGAGCGCGTGCCCGTGGACATCGAACCACCGCACCACCCGATCGAAAGCAAGCGCGACTTCTTCATCCACCTGTTCACCATCACCTGCGGCCTCTTCATCGCGCTCACGCTCGAGTCAGGCATCGACTGGCTGCACCATCGCGACCTGGTGCGCGAGGCCCGCGCCAATATCCGGCAGGAGCTGGAAGATAACCGGAAAGCTACCGCGGAAGACGTCGCCGCTATCCAGAAGGACGAGGCCGCGTTCCAGCAGAATCTGAAGAATGTGCGCACCTTGCGCGGGGCTCCGCGCAGCAAACATCTTGCCGTGCATTCTGATTTCAGCTGGTCCTCTACCAGCGATTCGGCTTGGATTACCGCACGGGATACCGGCGCGCTGGCGTACATGCCCTATGCCGAGGTGCAGCGGTATGCAGATATCTATGGCCAGCAGGCTATCTCCAACACCACCGCCGTTGAGTTGTTCCGCCAGCAGACTGAGGCCGTGGCCCCGCTCTTCACCGAGGACGACCCTTCAGACATGAGCAAGGAAGAGATGGCGCGCCTGCTACACGACAGCGCTGCTGTCTACCTGGATCTCCGCACCCTGGTGCAGATCCTCCAGCAGCAGCACGAGCAGTACACCGCGGTCCTCAACGCGAAGTAGGCCGCGGGCGTTGTCAAGCGGCAGCGCGCTATACTTTTCACGGGAGAAAACGATCTATGTCGACAGCGCCGCAACTACAGGCGGACGAGCAGGTAGACGACTTCAGCGCGCTGGAAGAGCGCGTGATGCGCATGGTGGAACTGGTGCGCACCGAGCGTCGCGAGCGCCAGAGGGCCGAGGAAAATGCCTCCACGCTGCAGCAGCTTCTCGACGAGCAGGGCCAGCAGCTGGAGCGCGTGCAGGACGAGCTGAAGACCCTCGAGGGGGAACGCAACCAGGTACGCGGACGCGTGGAACGGCTGCTGCGGCAGTTGGATGAACTCGGCTAGACTTTTTTGTTGAAACTCACCCGACGAGATGTTGGCCCAGGCAGCAACACAGACCGACTCAGTCAAGATTCGAGACCTGATGAGCGCGCAGACTCCTCGCCCGGACGGTGACTTTGTGACCGTCTCCATCTACGACCAGACGTACCATCTGCGCGGGCAGGACGCCGCCTATATCGAGGGGTTGGCCGCCATGGTCGATGCCAAGATGCGCGCCGTCGCCTCGCATGGGTCCACTGTCGACTCGCTGCGGGTCGCGGTGCTTGCGGCCTTGAATATCGCCGACGAACTTGCTCTCGCAGAGTCCCGGCTTCACGCGCTGGCAGGCGCGGAAGAGAGCAATCGCAGCCGTGCCCACTCGCTCGCCGGCCTTATGGATGAGGTGCTGCAAGGCGGCGGTGGCAGCCACAGACGTGCCGGGTAGCACAGTGCGACTTTTTTCTCTGTCGCGCGTCTGATGAAAGTGCTTACTTCGGGTTAAACGCCGGGCTTGCAATCCAGCGGCTTCACCACTAGCATCCGAGGTAGCAAGACTGGCCTGCAAAGCAGGTAGATTCGGTCAAGCCGGTTGAACCTATAATTCATTGAACAAGGGAGCTCGACTCGACAATCGGCTCGGTGCGCAGTGTCCGCCAGTTCGGAATGCCTAAAGAGCCGCGGAGAGTTCCCACCGTCTTAGGACGGGTTCACCGGCAAGCCAGTTTACGGCCCCGCGGGTCAGTCTTGTGATCTACCACGACCCACCCCCTTGTAACGCCCTCCCGATATCGGGACACCTGTGTTTCCTTCCCTTCCTATCTTTAGCCGCTTCTCGCTCTCGTTTGAGCACCTGCTGCTGGCCTGTGGCGTACTCGCTGCGCTGGCGACCGTGGAAAGGCTTGCCCCAAAACTTCGTCTACGGTCGGACCGCCTGTGGAATGCCGCGGTGCTCGCGGGGGTAACGGTCTTTGCCGGCGAGCGCCTGCTTCTGCTGATCCATGGCTGGCGCGACTTCGCAGCGCACCCGTTTGCGCAGCTTTTTGCCAGTGCGCTGCAAATCCTGCGACCGATTGTTAGCCCAGAGCCAGCGCTCTTCTATGCCGGCGCAGCCTTGGCTCTCCTCTGCTGCACGCTCTACCTGGTGCGGCACCGAGTCCCACTCCTGCGCGCGGCCGATGCCCTGCTGCCCGGCCTTGGCGTGCTGCTGGCATTCCAGCAAGCCAGCTATTTTGCCGCGGGTGCCGAGCCGGGCCGCATCACCAGCCCTCGCTGGGGGATCGTCTCGACCGACCCTGCCGCCCTCGCGCTCTACGGCACACCGCTCCATGTGCCGCTACTGCCAGTAGCTGCCTGGGCGAGCCTCTGCTACGCCGCGATTGCGCTGATTGCCGTAGGCATGGCGGCACGCGGACGCTCCACTTCCGGCTTCTTCCTGCTGATGGCCGGCCTGGTCGCCGTGCTGCTCGGGCAGCTTCACCGGCCCGGCGAGCCGATGCTGCTGGGCATCTTTACTTGGGCACAGACAACAGGCGTCCTCAGCACATTCGCTGGTGCGTGCCTGTTGCTGAGTCTGGAGTAAAGAGCGCTCGCGACGATAAGCAACGCGCTCCTCAGAGGCTCGATTGAGCGTGGCCGCGGCGATGCGGCGTCTGGTGCGGCTCTTGCTTACGCCGGGGAGCAAGAAGCAGTCCTTCGGCTCCGCTAAAGGTGACATCATAGATTGCGCTGCGTCAACGCAGCTTAGACCTCGCGGCGGGCGTGTAAGCGCGCAAGCAAGGGAACCGCAGGTCCTTCGACTTCGCTCAGGATGACCCGGTAGTGAGAATGCAGCGCACTGGGATTGCAAGATCGCGCGTACAGGATGACCCGGCAGTGAAAGCGCGGCGCACTGGGACCGCAAGATCGCGCGTACAGGATGACCCGGCAGTGAGAGTGCAGCCCACTGGGACCGCAAGATCGCGCGTAGCGTGTGAAAGTGGCGCTCGATGGGACCATGACGAGCTCATGACGGGCACGAGGCGCGAATGTGCATCCACTCGATACCCAATAACGGGTCATCCTGAGCGAAGTCGAAGGACCTGCGGTTGCCCTGTTTGTGCCC
>CAXTEW010000240.1:0-4335 GCA_964243175.1 uncultured Acidobacteriaceae bacterium | reverse complement strand
GCTGGGCAAGCCGCCGCTGGCTCATGTGCAGAGGCTCTTCGCTGGTCCGTAAGCCCTCGCCCAGAACTGCCTTGGTGCGCTGCATCACCCGATTGCGGTGATGGTGCGGCGCATCGCGCACCAGCATTTCTCCTACCAGCTCTGGATGATTGAACTGCAGAACGCTTTGCCCGAGCGCTTTGAAATAAACAAGATCTCCATACTTCTGCGCGTTGCTGCGCAGGAAAGTGGTCGCATCCTCACGAAAGATGGAGCCATTGAACAGGCGGGGAAGAAGCGATGGTCCAACAGGCTTTCCGCCTCCTGGCCGCCAGCGAATATCTGGTGCACACGTTGCGGTGTCCATGGGTATAGGGCGAGTGTAGCGCGATGCTGACAGCTGGGGGGATAGGGTCCTGCAAGCCTGCTACCACGCGGCAAAAGGCGTTGTCTTGGGGGCGCGGCCCGCTGCTACCATAAAGTGAAAGCTGCTAACGCCCTCTACCAGGATGCCCTTCTGTCCCCGAACCTGCGCTCCGCCTGTATCTTACTGTTTGCAGCAGCCGCGTCGGTGACCGATGCGCAGCAGGCACTTCCTGCGTCGGCGATCAAAGTCGTCCTTGCCGGCGAGCTGATCAACGTGCGCGATGGCTCCATCACTCATCACGCCTACATCCGCATCGCCGGGCAGAGAATCGTGTCCGTGCTGCCCACCCCGCCTGCGGACCCTGCGACCCCGATCATTGACATGAGCCGCTACACCATTGTGCCTGGCCTGATCGACGCGCACGGACATATCCTCTCTGATCCAACGACGCAATCTTCTGCCGCGTACCTGCTCACCTCAGCACCCCAGGCTACCGTGCGCGGCGTGGCCAATCTGCAACTTTGGACGAAGCACGGCTTTACCGTGGTGCGTGATGCATGCGAGTCCTACCCGTCATACCCGCAGTTTGCCTTGCGGGAAGGAGTGCAGAAGGGCTTGATCACCGGACCGCGGATCGTCGCCGCAGGGAGCTGTGTCTCGCTCACCGGCGGTCATGGTGACGCAGACCGGCTTTCTCCTGACAAGCCCGGACTGGACCAGCCCAACCAGGTAGATACCGTCGATGATGTAAGCCGGATCGTACGACGAGATATCAAGTATGGCGCCGACTGGATCAAGCTGATGGCAACCGGTGGAGTTATGGACCCTATCAGCGACTACCGCGTGCAGGAGCTAAGTGACGAGCAGATGCGCCGCGCCGTCGAGGATGCGCACCGCGCCGGGCACAAGGTGATGGCGCATGCTGAGGGGACGGTAGGCATCAAGGCGGCGGTGCGAGCCGGGGTCGACTCGATCGAGCACGGCACGCTGCTCGACGACGAGGGGGCACGGATGATGGCGGAGCGCGGTACGTGGCTTGTGCCGACTCTTTACTGCTTCCAGCATGACCTGCAGACAGGACTCTCCAAAGGTCGCGAGCCCTCCAGCATGGCCAAGGGTATCGCCATCGTGAAAGAGCAGGGACCAGCGTTCAAGCGGGCGCTGCAGTATCACCTCAAGATCGCATACGGTGTTGACGATGATGATGTCGACGCTTCTGTTTCGATGGAGTTTGGTGCACTGGTGCGTGGCGGCATGACCCCGTTGCAGGCGCTTCAGGCTGCGACCCTGAACGGAGCGCAACTGCTCTCGCTTGACCAGGACCTGGGATCGATTGAGGCCGGCAAGTACGCTGACCTGGTGGCGGTGACAGGAAATCCGCTGGGAGACATCACTGTCATGGAACACGTTGCATGGGTTATGCAGGCAGGTACCGTGGTGAAAGACCTGCCGACGCGTTAGGCGCGTACAAACCCACTGGCACTGAAAAGCCCGCGGTGTTTGGCCGCGGGCTTTCCGTGCAGCGGTGAAGTTTAGAAGTCGATACGCAACGAGAACTGTTGCACACGTGGCCTGTTGAGCACCGCACTGTACTTACCCAGGCTGCCCGAAGTTAGCTGGGTGCCCAGACCAAGTGGTGTCCCATTGAAGCTGTTCGGGTTGGTGTTGTAGCGGACCGAATTGGTCGCGTTGAAGGCGTCCCATGATCCGCGCAGCCGCGACTCGTGGTAAAGCTGCCAGCTCTTCGACAGGCTCGTATCAATCTCAAAGAAGCCGTCACCGCGAAAGATATTGCGACCACCTGCTTCTCCAGGGTAGGGAAGCCGCATGGGGCCAGTCGCGCTGCGGATGCCAGCGTTGATTGCATCAGGGTTCGCAAACACCTGGGGGGTGCCGTTCGCGTCCAGGTGCTTCTTGATCGGCACAGCTCCGTTGCGGACGCCGAAGGCTGGGAACTCCCAATCCGTCGTGTAGCCAGGCTCACTGACAGAGAAAGGAAGACCACTGCTCCAGCGGCCCAGGCTCGAGAACTGGTAACCGCCGAGCACCAGGTCTTCCAGGTGGTTCATACCGCTGCCATGCTGCAGGCCGCGGCCAAACGGCAGCTGGTACACCACGTCGTAGGAGATAAGGTGGCGCGTGTCGAAGTCAGAGACAGCGCGGTTCAGTGAAGGATTCCAGGTGTTTTCAATCGTGCTGAACGTCCCGGTCGAGCCGCTTAGCGGCGCGCTGCGTTCGGCGTCTGAACCCATGTCGATCGACTTAGAAAAGGTGTAGTTAAAGTCATACTGCAGGCCATGGGAAGAAGGGTGGCGCACAATGATCTGCGCTGCGTTGTAGTAACTCATGCCGATGCTAGCGACAGCATTCAGCGAGGAGAACTGCGACTGGAAGAAGCGCGTGCCATTCGGGCAACCGTAGTAGCAGTAGAAGTCGAGGTCTGCGAGCGATGTCGTTTCCCCGTAGGTGTACCGATACGGCGCCCACTCATTCGAATAGATGAACTGGGTGGCGCTCATAGCCGGTGTTGCCAGGTAATTGAACACATGCTCGAAGTACGGGATCGCCGCCACCTGCGCGGTCGGATCGCCACCGTGGATATCCACCTGGTGCGACAGAGCGGAGCCTGCTGTGAAGTAGTCTCCTGCACCTTGAGGGTCAACGAAATCCACTGGCTGGGTGAGATCCAGTTGCTGCAAAAGATGTCTCCCAAGCCTGCCAATATAGTCGACTTCGAGTGTAATGCCGCCGGGCAACTGGCGCTGCACCGAGGTATCGATCACTTCTGAGTACGGCGTCTTCAGCTTGTTGTCAATGCCTTCTGTAATCAGGAAGCCCGAGGTCGGCGACGCGGAAGGGGTATATGGGTACGAGATGACGTTGCCCGGCGAAGTCCCGGTGTTGATGTTTGGCAAGCTTGTCTTCCCGGTGAAACGTGGAGCCGACTCGGTACTATAGGTGCCTGCCGGATTCGTGATGCTGTTGCTTATGCCGAACGAACCTTCCTGGTCGAAGTTGTTCACGACACCCTGCCCGTAATGGTCGAAGTAAAGACCGAATCCCGCGCGTACTGTCGTCTTTGTATCTGGAGCATAGGCAATCGAGATACGCGGCGCGATGTTGAGCTTCTGCTTTGGCCAGTAGCCCGGGCCATTGTTGGCCTTACCATTGGGCACGAACGACAGCAGTGGTTCATACACCTGGCCGTTGAGCGCGGCTGCTTCGCGGCCCTTGTACCAGGCGTCGGTATCAATGGTTGGCGCTACCTGCTGCCCGTTGCGCTCGTACGGTGTTTGCAGAATGGTGTGGCGCAGGCCGTATGTGAAGGTAAGCTTCGGCGTCGCGCGCCAGGTATCTTCCAGGTAATATTCGAACTCATTCGTCCGGAAGGATCGATCGATCAGCGTGCCGGCGCCGAGTAGATCGCCGGTGGCCCCGCCCTTGTTTACGTCGTAGTTGTAAACGCTCGTCAGCTGCGGCACAGTCCCGACCAGGTTGGCATAAGCCACCTGGAACGAGTTACTGAATCCGGAGGCTACCGCCGGGATATCATTGCCCAGCGTCGAGGGATCGGGTACGTTGTTCATCCAGTACGGATTGGTGCTTGCGTCATCAAAGGAGTTCGCATTGGTATCACGGTTGTTGGTGATCATGCGCCAGTTGCCGCCGAGCTGAATCGTGTGGCTCCCCTTACTCCAGCTCAGGTTATCGATGATGTTATGCACTGGCACGTTCACGATGGTGTTCCGCGTTTCCGCGTTGTACTGGGCCAGGAAGCGAAAGTCGACATAGCTTTGCGTACCAACGCCGATGTTCGCGTAACCCTGCCGGATATACCCGTAGCGCAGGTCGTTGACGATGGAATTGGTCGGGGTCCAGCTGTACCCCGCCGCGATCCCCTTGGTGTTGTCATCGATGTTGTAGGAGGCCGGCTGACCACTAAACTCCTCGCCGCCGGCAGTTAGGTCCTTCTGCAGGTTACCGCGAAC
>CAXTEW010000239.1:0-4353 GCA_964243175.1 uncultured Acidobacteriaceae bacterium | reverse complement strand
GACCAGCAGCTCCATCGCCTCGGTCGGCGACAGCGGATTGAGCACCTTGCGCAGCACCCACACACGGCTCAAGTCTTCCTTGCCGATCAGTAACTCCTCCTTACGCGTACCCGAGCGTTGGATATCGATGGCCGGGAAGACGCGCTTGTCGATCAGCTTGCGGTCCAGGATCACTTCCATGTTGCCGGTACCCTTGAATTCTTCAAAGATGACCTCGTCCATGCGCGAGCCGGTATCGACCAGCGCGGTCGCGATGATGGTGAGCGAGCCGCCTTCTTCAATATTGCGGGCGGCGCCGAAGAAGCGCTTGGGGCGCTGCAGCGCATTCGAGTCCACGCCGCCTGACAGCACCTTGCCGCTGGGCGGAACAATGGTGTTGTAGGCACGCGCCAGGCGCGTAATCGAGTCGAGCAGAATCACGACATCCCGCTTGTGCTCGACCAGCCGCTTCGCCTTTTCAATTACCATCTCGGCGACCTGCACGTGGCGCGCGGCGGGTTCGTCGAAAGTCGACGAGATGACTTCGCCCTTGACCGAGCGCTGCATGTCTGTCACTTCTTCCGGGCGCTCATCGATCAGCAGGACGATCAGCGCGACCTCCGGATGGTTCGCCGTCACGGAATTGGCGATCGCTTGTAGCAGCATCGTCTTGCCGGTTCGCGGCGGCGCGACGATCAATCCGCGCTGTCCCTTGCCGATCGGCGTGAGCATGTCCATCACGCGACCCGAGATCGACTCCCGCAACGTCTCCATTTTGATCCGCTCCTGCGGGTACAGGGGGGTCAGGTTGTCAAAGAGGATCTTGTTGCGTGTTTCTTCAGGCGACTCGAAGTTGATCGCCTCGATTTTGACCAGGGCAAAATACTTTTCGCCTTCATGCGGCGGACGCACGTTGCCGCTGATCGTGTCGCCGGTCTTGAGATCGAACTTCCGGATCTGCGAGGGCGATACGTAGATATCGTCCGGCCCGGGCAGGTAGTTATAGTCTGGCGAGCGCAGGAAGCCGTAACCATCCGGCAGGATCTCGAGCACACCCTCGGCAAAGATGTGACCTTCTTTTTCACTTTGCGCCTGCAGGATTTTGAAGATGAGGTCCTGTTTGCGGAGGCCGCTGGCGCCGGGAATATCGAGCGAGCGCGCGATGCGGCTCAGCTCAGTGATGTTCTTTTCTTTCAGTTCTAGGATGGTCATTGTCACCTGGGTAGGAAGTCCGAGAGAGAAGGGGTCGAGAGGCGCGCCGGAGGAAAACACAGGCTGTCGCAGGAGGGGGCGGTACGGGGAGTAAGAAGGTTGAAAGGTGATGCAGGCCGCGCGTTAAGCTGCGCGGCGCTGCTCGTCTGCTGGTTGGGGGATGGCTGTCAGCTTTTCAGACGCTGGATTCTCGTCGTGGAAGCGGGCAAGCACTTCGTTGGTGGTGTCCTGCAGGCGGGTATTCGGCTTGTGCAGTTTACGGGTAGCCTTGGAGGCCAGCTGACACAGCTGGTACCGATTTTCAAGGTGGGCCAATGCCCCAAAAATCAGATCTGAACGCATGCGCAAACAAACTCCTTCTGGAAAATCCTGAAATTATCCTCACTGCTGTGGATTGCAGACTTGGATGAATAAAACAGCAGCGGCGCCGATGCTTTATCGAATGCTTCGTTCACACTGTGCGACCAGGCTCCGCGCACCTGCCCTGATTTCTTAGACGCACACCGGGCACGATGGATTCGCTCCGAGAGAATGCACCAGGTCCGCATGCGTTCAGGAACCAGGAGCTGCAACAACAGGTCATTCTGGGGGTCACACGAACAACGAAGCAGCAAAGAAACTCAGGGGCTGACGTCCGATGGTCAAGCTGCCTGGAACAAGCCCACATGCGGCCTCGCAAACGCACCATCCAGCCGCTGATGAGCCAAGATAGCGCCCGGGAACGGGATGGTCAACACCTTTTTTCATAGATGTACCGAAAACGTCTACGCAAAACAAGAAATCAACCGCTGCCGGCCGGGTTCCGCGGTAGGTGCTTTCCGCGTCGGAGCTTGGCTCCCGGGAGGGGCTCCTGCTAATATCAATCTCGTTCCGCTCCTGCGCGACCGCTTACGCGGGCTCAGTATGGGGCTGTAGCTCAGTTGGGAGAGCGCCTCGTTCGCAACGAGGAGGTCAGCGGTTCGATCCCGCTCAGCTCCACCATCCTAAGTACAAGGCACGCTCTCAAATGTGCAGTCGCCTGCAGGTCGAACTCAAGCAAAGCAAGCCATTCAGCAGCCTTCGGCAAGAAGCATTCCTCCAGATGGCGCGAACGACCGCGATGCTGACCCATGGCTGGGAACACGCGCTACGCGGCCACGGGATTACCCTCACCCAGTACAACGTGCTGCGTATCCTGCGCGGGGCGGGGGAGCGCGGCCTGTGCCGCCATGAAGTCTCCAGTCGCCTCGTCACCCAGGTTCCGGATGTATCGCGGCTACTCGATCGCATGATGCGCGGCGGCCTGGTGACCCGGGCGCGCGACAAGGAAGACCGGCGCATGGTGAATGCCTGCATCACGGACAAAGGCCTGTCTCTCCTGCAGGAACTCCATCTGCCGTCAAAGGTCCTGGTCGATGACCAGCTAGCCCATCTGACCGATGCACAGGTGCAGTTGCTGATCGAGCTGCTCGAAGCAGCAAGGATCCCTGCCGGCGCTCCCCCCGCCTGACCCATCTCTCCACTCCGCCTCGAAGCATATCGACCCTTAGCTTCCCGCGAAAAAGCAGCAGTCTGCGCTGAGCTCGCGCGCCCAGGGAGTAGCATCCTATGCGTGGCCGCCCGGGCAGAGATACGCCGCGGGTCAAGGAGAGAAGCAATGAAGATAGCGAACAGAGTGTGGCCTGCCGCGGCAGGGTTTGTCCTGGCAGGGAGCCTAGTGCAGGCGCAGAATACGCCCAAGTACGTAATCGTGCAGATGGAGACCACGGCCGGTCAGGATGGCGGCAAGGCGACGCTTACCGGGAGCAAGGGCGGCGTCAAGATCGAGGCCGACTTCAAGAACCTGGACCCGGGGGAGCACGCGATCCATATCCACCAGGTCGCCAAGTGCGACGCCCCCGACTTCAAAACAGCCGGGCCTCATTTCAATCCGACCGGGAAGCAGCACGGCATCCAGAATCCCCAGGGTCACCATGCCGGTGATATGCCGGTGAACCTGAAGGTCGGGGATGATGGCATGGTCAAGCAGTCCTTCTTTACCAAGGACATCACGCTTGACCCAGGCAAGCCGAACTCGGTCTTTGCCAATGGAGGCACGTCATTGATGGTGCACGGTGGGGCCGACGACATGAAGTCGGACCCGGCGGGGAACGCTGGGGCGCGCGAGTCCTGTGGAGTGATCAGCATGGCGAACGCGTCCATGACCACAAAGGGCGCACATTCCGGCGGAGGCAACTCGACACCCAGCAACCGCTAGGTCGCTATTCCGGCGTCGATCCGCCCATCAAGGGCTTCGACATCGTCACAAAGGAGCACGGCACTCTGACCGGCATGGTTTCCGCCGGAAAGGGCGCCGTGCCGGTGACCCGGTAGCCGAAGCGCTCGTAGATCGGCGGTAGTTCTGTTCGCAGATCCACAACCGTCAGCTCAACGACGTGGCAGCCCATCTCGCGGCAGAACTCTTCCGCGGCGCCGATCAGCCGGGATCCGATGCCGCTCCGCTGTTTCTTCGGCGCCACGGCAAGCATGCCGATATAGCCGCGTCTGCCAGTTACCTCGGTATAGATACAGCCGATCAGTTCGCCCGCAGGCTCCTCCAGCAGCAGGAATCGACCGCTTCGCAGGTGCTGTCGTACCTCTTCGATATCGGTCCGCTCGCCTATCTTGAAAAACTTCTCTACCTGGTACGCCGTGTTGACCAGCGCGACGATCGCGGCAACATCCGGCTCTTCTGCGAAACGAAATTCTGCAGCCACTGCGTAGGTCCTCTCGAGGCTCAAAAGAAAAAGGGCCGGGCAGCATTCAGCCCGGCCCCGCTCGCCCTCGCCATGCTACATGGTGGATGGCATGTTGCTGTGGGAGGCCTGCTTTGCGGCATCCGCCCGTTCCGCAGCCTGCTCCAGCTGTGCTGCCTGCCCCATGACCGTGACTGCCTTCTTTACCTCTGGATCCCAAGCCGCGCGTGCCCTTGCGCCGTCCTCTTCGGTGTAAGCCGTGCTCAGCAGCTCGGCGAGAATGTTCGCCTTGACCCACTCGATGACAGGCGTCATTTCGGCTTCGGTATACGCGATGTTCCTGGTGTGCAGAAACTGCTTGAACTCGTCCAGCATCTCCGGCGTCACCTGCGCGTCCTTTGCCACCTCATGCTTGGCAAGGTACTGCTGGGCAAAGTCGAAGAAGGTG
>CAXTEW010000238.1:0-4359 GCA_964243175.1 uncultured Acidobacteriaceae bacterium | reverse complement strand
AGCAGCTGCAGGTACTTGCGCCGGTTGCCGTCCCTCGTGGTCGGACTGCGCTGGTCTCGATCGGGTACCAGGCGGAGAACCTGCGGCTTCGTCTGGCCAAAGCGCCGCACTTCCAGCTTCAGAGCGCCACCACGTTCCTGCATCCCGGTGACGGTCCGTACCAGGTTTCGTTCTTCATTCCATAGTTGCAACGTGCAGCGCTCACCCGCTGTGGCAAGCGTCCATCGAGATGCGGCCATGTCGAAGAGGATAGCGCCGTCCTCGACCACACAAGCGCGAGGATTGTCGGTCAGGAAACACTCCAGCGCGGCAGCGAGCGAAGATGGTGCTAGCGGCGGGGTCGTCCGGGCGACAGAGGTAGCCAACATGCGTCATCTATCGGCCGTTGGACGGGATTCGTTCAGGGTACTTTCGCGTCCACGTTCCGCTTGCTACCAGTGCATGCGCTGCCGCAGCCGCAATGCGTGCGCCGTATGGTGTCTGCCGTGCCAGCTGTACAGCGGCAGAAACTGCGCTACGGGAGTCCGCCCGCTTTCCGGGTGCATATACCCTCTATCCCACTGGCCAGGCTGCAGCGCATCAAGCAGGTCCGCCATGCGGGCATGGAGAGGAGCGAGCAATGCGAGTGGTGCTTCAATCGGACCGTGCGTCTCGGCTGTCTCGGCCCAGAGTGCTTCGTCATACGGCTTGATCGTCGGCCAGTCCTCTGTGAGCGCGAGCTTCAGGCGGACCCAGGCATTCATATGCGAATCGGCCACGTGGTGCGCCAGCTGACGCAGCGTCCATCCGCCCTCGCGATACGGCGTATTTAGCTGCACGGCAGTCAGGTTCTCGCAGGCGCGTGAGAACTCGCCGGGAAGCGAGCGAATGCATGCTATATGCCTGGCTCGATCCTGCACGGAGCAGAAGAGCTCGGCAGGTCCAATGGGGTAGCGATCCTTCGTAGCTTCAGCCGCGAACGCCAAGTGGATATCGATCTGCGCAGCGCGCTATGTGTACAGCCCGGAGCGGGGAGCAGCCGCCGGCACATACTCCCCGCTCACGGGCCTGCACTCTAGTGGATGTGGTGATGGTGGTGGTGACGGTGATGGTGATAGGGCGCTGCAGCGAAAGCTGACGCAGAGAAGATGAGTGCGAGCGAAAGAACAACGAGCTTCTTCATGCCGCCATAGTAGCAAGAGAGCGTTCCCTTTGTTGTGTAAATAGTGGATCCGGCGCACAAACAGGAGGGTACGTGCGGAACTGGACCGCCGCGCGAAGCTACCCTAGAATCGGAAGGCCTCTGGCCGCTATCCAATCGCCAGGAAAGAAATACCTATGAAAGATCCTGATCAGCAGCAGAAAACATTCTTTTCCGAGAAGTTCGGTATCACCGAGGCGCTGATGGAGCGCTGCCTTGGCGAAGCGCTTGCGGCCGGCGGCGAGTACGCCGAGCTTTACTTCGAGTCCGTAGCCTCCACCTCGCTCGGCGTGGATGAGTCGCTCGTCAAATCGGCGTCGCAGGGCGTAAGCGCAGGCTGCGGCATCCGTGTGCTATCGGGTGAGCGCACGGGCTACGCCTACACGGACGAGCTATCGGCTGACCGCCTCCTGCGTGCGGCGCGGATCGCTGCACTGATCGCAAGCGGCCCCGCGAAGCAGTCAGTCGTCGGCCTGCGCCAGCCCTCGCTGCGCGATGCCGTGCGACCCCGGCTGTACCCCACGCCCGCCGCCGAGCTCGATCCGAACCTCGCTGCCAAGCTCGCCCTGGTGATGCGCGCCGACCACGCTGCCCGTGCGTACGACCCGCGCGTGACAGAGGTTCGCGCGTCCTACGGCGATGAAATCAAGCACCTGCTCATTGCTGCGTCGGACGGAACCTATGCCGGGGACACGCAACCGCTGATGCGCTTGAACGTGTTTGTGCTGGCAAAAGAGGGCGAAAAGATCGCCCGCGGCAGTTCCGGCGGCGGTGGCCGCGTGGAGATTGCCTACTTCGACGATCTGAAGACGCCAGAGTATTTCGCCAAAGAAGCAGCCCGGCAGGCCATCCTGCAACTGCATGCCGTGGCTGCACCGGCCGGCGACATGGAAGTGGTGCTTGGCCCGGGCTGGCCGGGGGTGCTGCTGCACGAGGCTGTCGGCCACGGCCTGGAAGCAGACTTCAACCGCAAGAAAACGTCTGCCTTCTCAGGCATGACCGGGCAGCGGGTCGCGAGCGACAAGGTGACGGTGGTTGACAACGGCACCATTCCTTCAAGGCGCGGCTCGATCCACGTCGATGATGAAGGCGCCGACTCGCGCGAGAATGTACTGATCGAAAACGGCATTCTCCGCGGCTACATGAACGACAAGCTCAGCGCGAAGCTGATGGGTACGGCAAACACGGGAAATGGACGGCGCGAAAGCTACCAGCAGATGCCCATGCCCCGCATGACCAACACGTACATGCTTGCCGGGCAGGACGAGCCGGAAGACATCGTGCGTAGTGTGCGCCGTGGCCTGTACGCGGTGAACTTTGGCGGCGGGTCCGTTGACATCACCAGCGGCAAGTTTGTTTTTTCAGCGTCCGAGGCATACCTGATAGAAGACGGCCGGATCACCGCGCCGGAGCGGGATGCAACACTGATCGGCAGTGGTCCGGAGGCGCTGAAATACGTGTCCATGGTGGGCCACGACCTGGCGCTCGATGAGGGTGTGGGTAACTGCGGCAAGCAGGGCCAGTGGGTTCCGGTGGGTGTGGGTATGCCGACCATCAAGCTCGATCGCATGACCGTCGGCGGGACGGGAAGCTAGGCGCGTCGGAAGCGAGTATCGAGAGTGAACAGAACAATGGCGAGTGGAACCAGGGATATACCTGCCTATGCGCAGCAGCTGGCAGCGCAGGCAGAAGCAATTGTCGAAGCCGCACTCCAGGCGGGCGCGGTAGACGCAGAAGCGATGGTGCGCGAAGGCGACGAGTTCGACGCCACCGTGCGCATGGGTGAGCTCGAAACCCTGAAGGACTCCGGGTCGCGCGCGGTCGGCCTGCGTGTCTTTCTTGCAAGCGACGAGGGGCAACGGGTCGGCAGTACTTCCTCCAGCGACCTGACCCCAACAGGTGTTGCCCACCTTGTCGCCGGCGCCATTGCCCTGGCCCGGATCAGCTCGCCCGATCCTGTGCAGGGCCTGCCCGAGCGGAGCGCTTTCGGCACGTTTGACGGGGATCTCGCGCTGTACTACGACGATGTGTATTCCCTTCCCGATAGGGAGCGCATCGAGTACGCACGCCGGGTGGAGGCGGCGGCGCTTGCCGCGGACCCGCGTATCAGCAACAGTGATGGTGGCAGCTTCTCGGCGGCTACCAGCATCAAGGTGCTGGCCAATTCCCGTGGTTTTACAGGCGCTTCGCGCTCTTCGTACTGTGGGCTTTCAGCAGCTCCGATCGGGACAGGAAAGAATGGCGAAATGCAGCGCGATGGGTGGAGCTCAAGCGCGCGCACGCTCGCAAAACTGGACTCGCCGGAAGCGGTAGGTGCCGAAGCAGCAAGACGCACGCTGCGAAGGCTCGATGGCCGGAGAGTTTCCACCCAGCGGGTACCGGTTGTGTTCGCGCCGGAGATGGCGCGGTCCATCATCGGCGCCATGGCTGATGCCGCCAATGGGGACGCGATCTACCGTGGGGCTTCCTTCTTCACCGGCAGGCTTGGCCAGCAGGTCGCCGCATCGGGCATCACGCTGATCGACGATGGCACCATGCCGGGACTTTTTGGTTCCAGCTCTTTCGACGGAGACGGTCTGCCCACACGACGCACCGTGCTGATCGAGAATGGCATCCTGCGCTCGTGGCTATTAAACACCTACACGGGTCGCAAGCTGGGGCTGCCCAGCACTGGAAGCGCCGCTCGTGGCCTCGCTGGGAACCCAGGCATCGGTACGCATAATCTCTTTATTCCCGCAGGCGAACAAAGTCCGGAGCAGATCATCGCGGCTATTCCCCGGGGGCTGTATCTCACCGAATTTCTCGGGCGCGGCGTCAACATGGTCACCGGCGATTACTCGCGTGGCGCGTCCGGCATCTGGATCGAGAATGGCCAGCTTGCCTATCCCGTGCAGGAGATTACCGTGGCTGGCAACCTGAAGGAGATGTTCCACAACATCACCGCGATCGGCAACGATCTCGAGTTCCGCTCCAGCACGGCGTCCCCAACGCTCCGCATCGATGGACTGACCATCGCGGGCTCCTGAGTTGAGCGAGCAGACCCACCGACCCAGTGAGCCCGAGTCCGTCTGGGACTACCCGCGGCCGCCGCGCCTGGAACCAGTCACCCGCGCCCTGCGTATCGTCCGCCGTGGCGTCGTCGTCGCCGAGACCAAGCAGGCGCTGCGCATACTCGAGCC
>CAXTEW010000237.1:0-4380 GCA_964243175.1 uncultured Acidobacteriaceae bacterium | reverse complement strand
TCCATGCACCGGGAGATGGCCGAAGTGCACATGGCCTGCTCCTGTCCATGCAGCCAGAAGGCTAAGCACCAGGCCGAGAACAAAGCAGGCAAGATACAGCGTCATCATTTCTTCGCCCTTCCTTTCTTGGCGCTCGGCCGGCGTTGTGGCATCTCCCGGGAAGATGATTGCTTTGCTCCCAAAGCCTGCGTCGCGATTGGATTGAGGACTGCCGTCAAGCGCCCCGCCAGGTCAGAAGTCTCAAGGATCGACTGCAGGAGAAGGAGGCACTGGCGCGAATTATCATGCTCGGCCAGTGACAATAAAGCACGGCAGAGCACAGGATCGGAGCGGCCGAAGCGCTCGGCACCCGCTATCAACCAGAGATCGAGCTTGTCTTCCGCCAGCGACTGAACCAACTCGGGGGTGCGAAACTCTGCCTGATAATCCTCGGGGTCCTCCACCAGATACCCGGGATGAACCTTGAAAAAGCGCGCTAGCAGAAGACGAGTGGTGTTGGTAAGGTGTGGGCGGGCGCCAGACTCAATCTGCGAGAGATAAGACTGAGAGAGCGACTGCCCAGGGGAATCCTCTGCAATCGCGCGGACGAGTTCCTGCTGGGTCATCGCTCGCCCAAGGCCCCGCAGTGATCCTTCGACTTCGCGAAGATAACGAATCTTGTCGGAAAGCTTCATCTGCGTGGCCCGCCAGCCTGTATCACAATCCGTGATAACAATATCACAAAATGCGATTCCATACAGCCAGGCGAATGGGTGGCCATGCTCACCCATTCCTCCCAGGTCGCCAGTCGCTGCTGCCGACCTGGTGCGGGGGATCGACGCCGACCGTAGATCTGGCAGAGCGATGAGGCAGCCATAGCAAGCTTTGCGGCACGTCACACGCAGACAAGCATGGCAGGCCGGGCCCGCTGCCCGCTGCGGTAGGATCAAGGCAGCAATGCTTCCGCTACAAAGTCTCACGCTCGCGACCCAGGTGCAGTACGTCAAGGGCATCGGTCCGCGTATCGCCGAGTCGCTCAAGACGAAAAGCATTCTCAACGTTGAGGACCTGCTGCACCGGCTTCCTTTTCGCTACGAAGATCGTCTGCACCCGGTTCTTTTCTCTGAACTGAGGGTTGGCGAGATGGCAAGCGTCATCGGCCAGGTTCGTGGCAGTGCGCTGCTGCATACCAGCCGCATGCCGATTTTCGAGCTGACGGTCGGGCAAAATCTTTCCTCGCTCAAATGCATGTGGTTCCACGGCGCTTACATGAAGGACAAGTACCAGGCCGGGCAGTGGGTGGTGGTCTACGGCAAGGTGGAAGCGTCGCGATCCGGCAGCGGAAGCTACAAGATGATTAATCCGCAGGTGGAGCTGCTGCCGGAGAAAGATGCCGCAAATCCGGAGGACGGTGAACTGCTGGAGGTTGGCCGGATCACGCCGATCTACGAGACGCTGGGCGGAAACCGGCTGCATACGCGCTGGCTGCGCAGGGTGATGCACCACATCCTGACTGAGCTCGGCGAGTCGACCCCGGAAACCCTGCCGCAGGCGCTGCTGGCACGGCTCGGCCTGCCGGGGCGTGCGCGCGCCTTGCGCGAGGTCCATTTCCCCCCGCCCGGTACTCCGATGAGCATGCTGCAAAGTGCGCGCACCCCGGCGCAGCAGCGCCTCATCTTCGAGGAACTCTTCTTCCTGGAGTTGGGGTTGGAGCTGAAGCGAAGAAAGGCGCGCGAGCAGACTGGCATCGCGTTTGTTACAGATGACGCGGTGCGTAAGGCGCTGCGTCGTGTGCTGCCGTTCCACCCCACGACGGCGCAGAAAACAGCACTCGCCGAGATCGCCGATGATATGCGCAAGCCTGCGCCGATGCGCCGGCTGCTGCAGGGTGATGTTGGTTCGGGGAAGACGATTGTTGCTGTTCAGGCAATGTTGATCGCTATCGAGAACGGCTACCAGGCAGCACTGATGGCGCCCACCGAGATCCTGGCCACGCAACACTATCTGGCAGCGCGCAAGCTGCTGGACCGGGCCGCCGAGCAGGGTGGGCGCAGTTATCGCATCGTGCTGCTGACCGGTTCGCTGGAGCCGGCGCAGAAGCGCTGGAACCAGCAGAGGATCGCGAATGGCGACGCTGAACTCGTGATCGGCACCCACGCGCTGATTGAGGACAAGGTTGATTTTGCCCGGCTGGGCCTGGTGGTTGTTGACGAACAGCACCGGTTTGGCGTGCTGCAACGTTTCCGGCTGATGAAGAAGCCTGGCGCGGCCGAGCCTGATCTGCTCGCCATGACGGCGACACCGATTCCCCGTACCCTGGCGCTTACTCTATATGGCGATCTCGAGGTCAGCGTTTTGAATGAATTGCCACCGGGCCGCACGCCGATCGTGACGCGGCAGCTGACCGATGAGCGCGCCGACGAGGTGTGGGAGTTCCTGCGCAAGGAGGTCGCGCGCGGCCACCAGGCATACATCGTGTACCCGGTGATCGAGGGGCCGAAGAGCGATCAGCCGGAGCTGGACTTTCTTCCAGATGAGGCTGCCGGCGCTGCCCGCGCGGCGTCATCGGCCGGAGCGGCAAAACGAGCACCCACGAAAAAGACCAAGGCGGCGACACTGTTCTCGAGCCTGTCTGAGCCCGCGCGCCCGGATGGCGCACCGCCTGCAAAGAAAGACAAGAAGGCGAGCAGGCTGGGTCCCGAAGGCAAAAGCAATTTGAAGTCAGCAACCGAAATGTACGAGGAGCTGCGCCACGGACCACTCCATGGCCTGCGGCTGGGGCTGCTGCACGGGCGCCTGCCTGCCGACGACAAGGAGGTCATGATGCGGCGTTTCGGGCGTGGAGAGATCGATGTCCTGGTCGCGACCACGGTCATCGAGGTAGGGGTGGACGTGCCGAATGCAACGACCATGGTGATCGAACACGCGGAGCGCTTCGGCTTGTCGCAGATGCACCAGCTGCGCGGGCGCGTGGGACGTGGCAGTGCGAAATCGTGCTGCATCCTGATGACCGGCGGCCGGCCGTCGGAAGCTTCAGCCGAACGCCTGGCTGCCATGGTGCGCACCCAGGACGGCTTTGAGCTCGCGGAACTCGACCTGGAGCTGCGCGGACCGGGAGAGTTCTTCGGGACGCGCCAGTCTGGACTGCCAGATTTCCGGGTCGCCAGCCTGATCCGTGATCGCGAGTTGCTGGAGCAGGCCAAGGCTGAGGCCCAGCGATTTGTCGCCGCTCCTGATGCGGAGGCGACGGCGGAGGAAAAAGCAGCCGTGTGGGCATCCCTTCGCGAGGCCTGGCAACGACGCTACGGGCTGGTCAATGCGGGCTGACAGGGAGCCCTGGTCGGGAGGGGCAAGCCTCCCGTGCGCAGGACTCAGGCAGCCTGCGGCAGCTTCGTGCTGTCGAGAAAGGACTCGCTGCCTTGTCTCACGTACAGGGTGAGATTGATGCGGGCAGCAGCCGACTGCTTATCCATCCTGGCCTGCCGGGTGCACTGGCACAGTGCGGTCAGCCCCTGGTGGGCCTCGACGCTCAGTTCCACGCCAGCGGCTACCAGCAGGCAGTAGATCTCGACTGCCTGCAGCCGGGGGAACTCAAAATCGATGTCAGCACACCGCTCACTGATGCCGCCGCGGCTCAACACCCAGCCACCGCAGGCGAAGATCGCCAGGCTCAAGTCCTCCAGCAGCTCCCCTGGGTGGAGCTCGCAGGTAGCTATCAGCATCAGGTTCCAGTCCTCATTCGGGCGATCTTGCTCTTCTTGTTTCATAGCAGTCCCATCGTCCGGCCGCCGCCAGTGCAGGAGAGGGGGCGCTGTAATCTTTCCTGGGCGCGTTCTGTTTCGGAACCACCCTGGTCCATTCGGCGCCGAGGACGTTGCTCGATGCAGTCCGATCAAGTCCGTTAGCATTCACGCAGAGGCGGGGTTCTGTCCCGCGGAAGGCGGTGGCGCGTGATCCTGGGCCTGGGCATTGATCTGGTGGAGGTAGCTAGGATCGAAGCATCGGTCGAGCGCTTCGGATCGCGTTTCCTGGAGCGTATTTTTACCGGCGCCGAACGCCGGTACTGCGCCGCGAAGCGCTTTCCGGCGCAGCATCTTGCGGCACGTTTTGCGGCAAAGGAGGCTGGCGCCAAGGCTCTAGGTACGGGCATCAGCCGAGGCGTCGGCTGGCAGGACTTTGAGGTGCAACGGCAACCAGGCAAGGCGCCCCAGCTGGCGCTTTCCGGCCGCGCCCTGGAGCTTGGCCATCTGCTTGGGGTGAGCCATATCGCGCTTTCGGTCACGCACACCGCACTGCACGCCACAGCTATCGTGATTTTCGAAGATGGAGCGATAGCCAGCCTGCCACGGTAGACAGCTGCCACATGGCACGGCGATGGAACAACCGGGCCAGGCGGCACGG
>CAXTEW010000236.1:2847-4382 GCA_964243175.1 uncultured Acidobacteriaceae bacterium | reverse complement strand
GGCTCGCGACGGTCACGGCCTCGCGCGGCATGGCCTACGGCGACCTCTTCAATGAAGACTTACCATATCCATGGCTCATCCATGGCTCTACCTACTGCGGTCTCCTCGCAGAGGGAGTCGAGGGCACGATTAACCTGGAACCAGCGGGCACCCTGAACACAGGGAATGCATAGACCGACTTCTCTCCCGTGGATGAGAGGTGCATGATGCTCGACGTTTTCCAAACCGTTCTCTGGTGACCAGGGTAAAGTACGCTAGAAAGTGAATCTCGACGCAAACTGGAACTGACGCGGCGTGTTCACGTCTGCCGTAATCACCCCAAACTGCGGGGCGTAGGTCGCAGGGTCGGATGCGAGGTTCTGCATTGTCGCGTGATCGAGCAGGGGGATATCACGGCCCGGCACACCAAAACCAGGAACGGGAACAAGGCGCATCAGGATCCAGTAGCCGACCAGCACAGCAAACAGGGCCGCTGCTTTGCTGCGCCAACCGGGGCTGAGAATATAAAAGGTGCCAACGATGAGGTAGCAGAGCGCGATGCGGGGAAGCACGCCGTAGTAACGCATCGTGGCCAGGTGAAAGAACGGCGCGCTGTTAACCACCAGGCCGAGCAGGAAAAGAATGACAGCGCGGCGGAGGACGTGCAGGATCAGGGAAGCCTTACTGGCGCCTTGCTGCAGGCGCTTGGCCGTGGACAGCACGATAGAGACGCCGACCAGTAGAAGGAACGTGGGAAAGACTAAGTCGGTAGGTGTGAGACCGTTCCAGGCTGCGTGTTTCAGAGGCCAGTAAGCTGCTTTCTCGTCACCATTATCGTTGACCAGTATCATGAAGGCAAGTGTGAGGCCGCGCAACAGGTCGATAGACTGGAGTCGGCGGGTTTGTGTAGCGAAGGGCGCGGCTTGTGTGCTCATCGTTCTCCTGGGGCTCGTCTCTACCTAGAGTGTCACTTCGTGCGGAGCTACCTGTAGCGGTCCACTTCTTATGGGGTGCCGCTACCTGTTGCGCCTGGCTTTCCCACGCAGAGGATTGTGTGAGAGCGCAGGAGTGTGGTTCCTGTATCGCATGCCGAGCTCCTTGGGGGTCGAAAATATGGTGTCGAGCAACAGCCAGCCATCGCTTGACCGCTGGAGCTGGTACGCGCAGGCGGGTCCCGCGACAAGACCACCTCACGTGATCCACATGCGGCGAGCCAGCTACCGGAACTGCGCCATGTTGATGTCCATGTGATAGATTTCGCCATGTTGCAAGAGCTCGTCCCAGGCCACCTCGCGGCCAAGTTGACCTGCCATTCGCCCTAACATGCAGGTAAGCGCGCTCTCGACACCTGACTCGGCCTGGTTATGGAAATTGCCTGAAACGATGCTCTCAATAAACCCGCGGTCCTTCTCCCGGTCCGCATACTTCAGGTTGTCGGAGAAGCTGCCGTTGGCTGCGAACTGGCCACCCGCTGCACTCTCCTGCGTGCTATCTGCATCTTTCCAGGCCCACGCGTTCTTACCCAGGATCTGCACCGGTCCCGAATAAGGCGCCTC
>CAXTEW010000236.1:0-2747 GCA_964243175.1 uncultured Acidobacteriaceae bacterium | reverse complement strand
TTCTGCTCGACGATGATATCGCCAGAAAGCGTCCGGTCCCAGAGCCAGTTGCGAATCCGGAACTCATCGGGTGACCACCCCGTTCCCTCGTGGCTCACAGCAGCCGGCGCATAATAGTGAGCATCGACGCAGGCTACCTTGCCCAGCGCTCCTGCATGGATCCTGTTCACTAACGCCGCGATCGGCGGTGCACTCCGCACCTGAGATCCCACATCGAGGCTCAGCCGCCCCTGGGCTTTTTTGCCAAGCTCCAGCGCATGCTTTGCCTGCGCTACGTCGACGCCCAGCGGCTTCTCGCAGTACGCATGCTTACCCGCGTTTACCACCGCCTCCAGGTGCTGCACGTGGAACCATGGACGCGTCGAAATCTGCACTGCGTCACATCCGGAGACGCTGCCAATCTTTCAAATGCCTCGTAGCCCTGAAACATCGACCGGGAATCGATTGGGGCATGCAAGATCAGCATTCACTTGATCAAAGTGCGCCTTGCCTTTCGCCAGCTGATCGGGAAACAAATCGGCCAGGGCAACGATGCGCGCCTCCGTATTCTGGGCAAAGGAAGTCGCAACGGCGGTGCCGCGGCTGCCGCAACCCAGCAATCCGAGTCGCACCGCAGAATTCGCGGGGTATCCGAACGCCGCACGAGATTTGAGGAGCAGCAGGCCGGAGCCGGCAGCTCCCGCGTGGATAAAATCTCTCCGGTTCAATCGCAGCTCTCCTTTGAATGTGGACGCACTGATGAGCCTTCAGGCGTGCTGGTTCAGGTGGGAGCGAGAACGCGCTCCAGATATTGCTTCTCTGTTTTGACGTCGGCGATTTGCTTCGCACCCGAGGTCTCTCGTTCAATGGTGACAGCACCCGTATAACCAAGTCTGTGCAGCTTGCTGAAGACCTGGGCGAAGTTCACTAGCCCGTACCAATCAGCACTTCCTCCCCAAGCTTTCTCGGGTCAGTCGGCCATCTTCCATCTTTTGCGTGGACACTCTTGATATGCGGTCCGAGGATCGTCACCGCATCTACGGGCTTCGCCTTGCCATAGAGAATCAGATTTGCTGTGTCGAGTCCCACCCCAAGGTTAGGCTGATCCACATCGTGGATCGCCCGCGACATCGTCGTTGGTGTTTCCTGACCAGTCTCCATCAGGAACAGTTGTGCATTACCAGCGCAGTGCCTTGCCACCTCGCGGATAGCCGTCACTGCTCCCTCGTACAAACGATCTTTCGGATCCTCCGGGATAAATCCGCAGTGCGTCTGTATCTGCTCGATCCCCAAGATTCTGGAAAAATCCGACGTGCGCTTGAGCGCGTCCATGCGCGCTTGCTGAGTAGCGGGCGGCACTAGCCCGATGGTTGAAGGACCCTCTAGAAGATCCCACACTAGAGGTCCTGGATTGACAACCTCTGCAGTTGTCACCGTTAACTCGTACTTATCGAGCAGTTCGCGCATCTCCTTCGCCAGCGTAGCGGTGTACTTGCCGAGATACCCGTCGAGTGAAAGAAAGCAGTTCGAGAAGCCAAGTTCCCTAACCCGTGCTATTGCCGCCTGTGGGGCCGGGGAGGGGTTGATCAACAGGCCGAGAGCCATAGGCTCCACCCGGAGCCTCCCTTGTGCTGAGGGGCTGTCGGCTGCTGCCATTGCGGGTAGCACTCGCAGCGGAGGGCAAATAGCTGCCGTCGCCGCGATTGTGCCGAGTGATCCCAGCAGGAAGCTCCGTCTGCGCATCTGCCTTCCTCTAAGTCAGGCTGGACTAGCCTTCCATTTCTATGCTCGTCGATTTAGATCGGCTGTCTACGTCGCACGAGGGGCCATTGCGAGCAGTTTTAGCACGACGCTCTTGCCTTCAGCAGGAAAACTGACGGATCGTGGCGAGAGTATAAGCATGCAAAATAGAAGACATAACGATTTCCTGGTTCGGGCCGCCTGCGAAGCGCGTCCTAAGCGAAGAAGCACGGCAGAGTATCGCCAAAGCGCAGCGCAAGAGATGGGCCGCATGCCTAGCGAATTAGCCTGCGCCCTTACAGCCCGAGCTTGCTCGCGGGCGAGTCCCGAAAGAGCTGCGCCTCGCGGATGTAGCGGCCGACGGTAGCGAGCGAGCGGTGCCCGGTCTGGCGCATGATGTCGTAGGCGGTGGCGCCGTTGCGCGCAGCCTGGGTCGCGAAGCCGGCTCGCAGCGCATGCCGGCCGAGGCCTTCCGGGTCGTAGCCGGCGCGGCCGACCGCGCGTTTCAGGATGGCCCCGACCGCGTCCTTGCCCAGCGCCGCCTTCCGCACGCAGCCATGCCGGTCGACCGGCCGGAACAGCGGGCCTGCGGTGATTTGGGCCTCGCGGATCCAGTCCTGCAGTGTGCTCCCAGTCCGCACGGTAGGCCCACAGCGGCGGCCTCGAGATACCGACGCGCATCCGCGGCGAGCGGGTCTTCGGGCAGCGCCGGCACCTCCTGCTCTCTGGTCGTTCCTAAGGAAGGAGCCATACAGGTGCCACTCCGCGCGTGCCGGCCATCCTCGCTGTGTTCGAATTGCGGTAGCCGCTCGGATCGGGTGCACAGACGGTATACGCCACCACCGTTCGACATGCCGAGGAAAGGCCTCCCAGGTGCGTTTGCTCGAGGCACGCAAGTTCTTCTGTGTGGACGAGCGCTGTCCGCAGCACATCTTCACGGAGCGGCAGCCTGGAACAGCTATCCGCTGCGCTCGCGCTCGGAGGAACAGGTGCTCGGCTGGCGCGGAAGCCGGGGTCTACTGGCCAGC
>CAXTEW010000235.1:0-4388 GCA_964243175.1 uncultured Acidobacteriaceae bacterium | reverse complement strand
GACGGCAGGAGTCATCGCGATAGCGGGCGGTTCTTTGAGCAAAGCCTCGGTGAGGAGAGCGATGGGATCCGCGGCGTCGGCGAACGGCTTTTCCGACGAACCACTCGCAACTGGTGCGGCTGCAGCGTCGGGTTCGCTCGGCGCATCCTTTGCAGACGAGACAGGCGCAGCGTTAAGTTCGTAGCCGGCTTTCTCCGCACTGGCGAGCGAAGCGTCGATGCCAGCGGCGAGTGTTTCCAGTTCCTGTGCGTCCAGCTCCGGCTGGCTTGTTACCTGCAACAGGTCAGGCAGCGCGCGCCACCAGGCCATCTGCTCGAACGACTCCTTGTTGAAGTATGTCCTGCCTCCATGTTCGTTGACGCCGGCAAGCCAGCGTAAATCGCCATCCTGCCAGGCGCTGTCAGGGAAGCCGTGTTGCATGGTACCGGCGGACTGCGCGGCCAGCAACTGTTCGGCATGGCGGCCGGCAGGCTCAGTTTCTGCGGGGGCCACGCCGGCTTGCAGGGCGATCCGCACGCGGGCGGCTGCGCGCCATGTGTCCTGCCCATGAAACTCGAGAGCGATGAAGGCTTCACCTAATACGTTGCGGAACCCGAAGCGGTCGAACGCGGCGATCGCCGGGACTGCAGGTGCTGATAGATCAAGCGAATCACCAAGCGCGGCAAGCAAGGTATAGGCAAGCACCGGCGCCCACACTGAACCGGCATTGACCAGCGGACTCGCACTCGGCAGCACGCTGCGCGCCTGGCGCGACCAGGGCTGGGCAAGCTGGGCCTCGGCTAGCGGGAGCCGCAGCAGTGACTGGACACGGGTGCGCAGCCGTGTTTCTGTCAGTGACTCCTCGTTGCTTGCACCCGCGGCAATGTACTCCGGGTCATCTTCACTGCGCAGGTGCGGCTCGTCGGCCGGCGGTGGCTGCACGCGGTGGAAGTACTCGATCCGCGCGAGCTCGACAAACTTTGAGGCGCGCTCAATCCACTGCTCCAGCAGTTCGCTATGGGGGAGCAGGGCCGCGTCTTCGCGAGTTGTTTCGTGGACACGGCTGGCAAGCGATGCGAATTCCCGCACCAGACGGGGCTCGAGCGCTGCGTGCAGTGCATGGTAGACGTGTTCCAGTTCCAGGGCCAGCAGCGCGCGATCGATATCTTCCACGCCGCGGCCGCCCAGCAGGGTACAGAGGCGATCCCAGTCGTGGGTCGCGTCGCTGCGCAGCTCACGCCAGTCCAGCAGCGTCATGTACTGGTAGCCACGCAGGTCAACATGGAGACCTTTCTCGTTGAACTCACTGCCGCGCCGCAGATGGGTAAGGCCGGTCGCCGAGTTACGGTAGGCCATGATCGCAGCATGATCCGCTGGGAGCGCGAGCGCATCGGTAATCGAGCGCTGGCGCAGCTGCCCGGCGCCCTTGTCCATGTATGCCGCGGACTGGTGCAGCGTGCCGCGCGCGCCCGAGTAACTGTTGTTGTAAACGATGAGTGCGCGTTTGCCGTCGCGCTGATTGGAGTACGCGAAGACATTCTCCTCCACGCCACCGCCATCGCTCCATAAGTCGTAGAGCAGGAAGTTATCGCTTTCCGCGAATAAGTCGCGCTGATGCAGCAGCGGGGCTATCTCCCGTTGATGCCGCTCGACCAGGCCCTGCTCGGGCCACTCTTCATAACGTGGCCGGTAATATTCCATGCCGTACTTCTCGGTAAAGCCTTCCACCTGGCCGTGGCCGAACATGGGCAGGCCGGGCAGCGTGGCCATCATCGTCGCAACGCCGAAAAACTTGTCACCGGAGCCGAACTGGTCGATTGCGGTGCGTTCATCGGGGTTCGACATGAAGTTGACATAGCGCTTCATGATGCCGGGATCGAACTCCAGCGTGTTCTTGAGCACCTTGCGGTAATTCGCGTTGTCCTCATCACGCAGCATGACCATGAACGCCGAGTTATAGACGCGATGCATGCCGAGCGTGCGAACGAAGTAGCCTTCCATCAGCCAGAAGGCTTCGGCGAGCAGCAGCGTGCCTGGCACTTCGCGGGCGACACGGTCGACCACTTCGCGCCAGAATTCTTCCGGAATGGCGCGATCGAAGTCCTCGGTCGTCATAGCGCTTTCAGCGCGTGACGGGATAGAGCCACCAGCACCAGGCGCCGGGAACCACAGCCGCTGCACATGGCGCTTGGCCAGGGTCATGGCGGCGTCGAAGCGGATGATGGGGAACTGTCGCGCCACCTGCAGGATGGTCTGGATGACCTGCTCGCGCACAGCGGCGCTGAGATAGTTCAGTTGCGCGGTGTCGTTCCACGGGAAACTGGTGCCGTCGTTGCCGTGATAGATGAACTGGGTATCGCCGGACCACTTATCCCGACGCTTGAACACCACGGCCGCATCGCTCTGCTGGTAGTAGTGGTCTTCGATTTTGATCTCGACGCGATCATCGCCAGAGAGGTCAGGCCCGTTGAAAGAGTAAACCGGGTATGGCGAGTCGCGGCGCGAGAGGAACCACTCCGGATGCTCGATGACCCAGGTGGAGTCAATGCCCATGTGGTTCGGCACCATGTCGCTGGCCAGGCGGACGCCATAGCGCATGGCGCGGTCGCGGAGATCGCGATAGGCAGGCTCGCCGCCGAGGTTGTCGGCGATGCTGTAGTCGTACAGAGAGTAAGCGCTGGCGACCGCGTCGGCGTTGC
Organism: uncultured Acidobacteriaceae bacterium; assembly: GCA_964243175.1. Lineage (GTDB taxonomy): Bacteria > Acidobacteriota > Terriglobia > Terriglobales > Acidobacteriaceae > EB88. Next base: position 1,710 of record CAXTEW010000235.1, on the reverse strand, counting down.
CGCAGAGGCGCTTGATGGTTTGTGAAGCCCGCGAGCGCTCCCATACACCGATCAGCCAGAGCGCGTTCATGCCGTGTCGAGCCAGATCAGCCAGCTCCTCATCGGGAATCTGGTCGAGGCGCTCGATGGTGCGGCCGTAGAAGCGCGATAGCTGGTGGAGCCAGACATAAGTGCTTTTCGCGATCATGACGGTGCGCGGCATCCAGTCCTGGTCGGGCGAAAAGTTTTCGTACTCATTGGGCGCGGTGGTGAAGGTAGGCACCTCACCGTGCGCATCGCCAAAGCTATGCTGCCCATGGCCGCGGCCCAGGGTTTCTGCTGTGGGCGGGTGGAACTGCTGCCAGCGGGTGACCTCTTCTTCCTTCAGCACATCGCCCGCGAGAACGATACGACGCAGCAGGTCGTCGACGGCAAAGCCCCAGCGGCGCCGAAGGGCTGTGAGCTGATCACCGAGCGAGCCCTTTTCCCCCATGACAGAGAGCAGGAGCGAGAAGAAGCCACCGCGACCTTCGCCGAGGTCAGGAAGCGCGGCGAAGAAGACAGGCAGCTCTGCCGCGAGCTCAGGGTAGACGGTGGTGCTGGCCAGTGATGCCTCGTCAAACAGCTCTTTGAAGGGTGCGAAGGCGGGGTTCCGGTTCTCAAACCAGAGAAGCACGAGCTCTTCCAGCGCGACTTCGCGGTGCTGCACACCATCTTCTGTAACGCCGGCCAGCCACTGGCGGGCAGTCTGGGCCCCGCTGTACACCTCTGTCCCGGGAAAGAGCTCCACAAATGCCAGCAGGAGCTGGTCCACAGCCTGCCCGCCGAACTGCTCCGTGAAGTGGGCCAGTGCGTCACGCATGCAGTGGGGCGCTACCGTTTCGCGGTAGTAGGCGAAGAGCGCGTGCGCTGCTTCGTCGATCAGGCCCATGGCGAAGAGGGCGGCCGGCTGTACCTGCCGCGCAGGATCATTCGCTGTGCCGCGTACCTGGTTCATGCGATGGGCCAGCGCCCGGCTCGCCGCCGGGTTGGCGAACACGGCGTTACCGCTGAACGAGAACAGAAGATCCGTGACGCCATACAGGTCGCGGGCAGATCGGGAGATATGAAATTCAAACATGCGGAGCGGCTTTCTCCTCAGCGAATGGCCAATCCTGTCCTCGATCAGCAAGGACGGTGGCGAGGTAACGTCGGCAATAGAGGGTAGATGCATCCCACGGCTTGGAACGCACGCACACTCTGACTGGGCTTCCGGTAGGCCCAGTCTAAGGATGGCACACCCGCCTATGACAAGCACACCAAGTACGGCATCCGGAACGATCCCGGCAAAGATTCCGGAGCCTGGCTCCATGCAGAGCTTCGACACCCGGCTGCTAAGCGCGATGGAGAATTACAAGCTGCTGGCCGGCAGCGTGGTTCCCCGGCCTATCGCCTGGGTCTCGACGGTGGATGCGGCGGGCATCCACAACCTGGCGCCGTTCTCGTGGTTCACGGCGGCCAGCGCCAACCCGCCGGTAGTGTGCTTCTGCCCTTCCTATCGCGAGCCCACGGAGAGCCTGCTGCGTAGCAAGGACACGCTCGAGAACATCCGGGCAACGGGCGAGTTCGTAGTCAACATCGTGTCTGACGCAACAGTGGAGGCTATGAACCAGACAGCAGCGCAGTTTGCGCCCGGCGTTGACGAGTTTGTGCGGGCCGGGGTGACGGCGGTCGCGGGCGAAGTGGTGAAGG
>CAXTEW010000234.1:0-4480 GCA_964243175.1 uncultured Acidobacteriaceae bacterium | reverse complement strand
TGACATTGCGGCCGACCTGGCTGGAACCAGCGAGGCCTACCTGCGCGCACAGCAGCGTGTGCTCCCCAACCGAACAGCCGTGGCCCACCTGGACGAGGTTGTCGATTTTGGCGCCGCTGCGCAGGGTCGTGTCGCCAACGCTGGCGCGGTCGATGCAGCTGTTCGCCTGGATCTCCACGTGGTCCCCTACCAGGACGCGGCCGCTCTGAGGGATCTTGTACCAGGCGCCGGCTTCGTCCTTCGCAAAACCGAAGCCATCCGACCCGACCACGACACCATTGCCGAGCGTGACGTGATCCCCCAGCGTGCAGTTCTCGCGAACCACCGCATGCGCATGGGCAAAGAGCGAGGCGCCTGCGCTGACCCCCGGGTACAGCACGGAGTGCGCCAGCAGGATGCTGTCCGCACCGACGCGGGCACCCGCGCCTACGACCACGTACGGACCAATGTGTACGTTTGGGCCTAGCACGGCGCTCGGGTCAATCGCTGCCGTCGGGTGGATGCCCGGCACATAGACCGGCGCCTGGTAGAAGAGTTCGACAGCACGGGCGAAGGCGAGGTATGGATTGGGCAACCGCAGCGTGGGTACGTGGAGCTCGGGGAAGTCCGGCTCGACCAGCACGGCCCCTGCGCGGGTTGTCTGCGCAGCAGCGCGGTAGCGGGGATTGGCAACAAAGCTGACCTCTTGCGGGCCCGCAGCTTCCAGCGCGGCTACCCCGCTGATTTCGGCGAGCGAGAGATCACCCTGCGCAGCAGCATGCTCGCCCGGCACAGAGGGTCCGGGGTGGGGTGGGCGAAGTTCCGCGCCCAGCGCGTCCGCAAGTTGCTGCAGGGTCATATGTCGACATTGTAGAGGGGGCGCTCGCCCGTGGAGACGCCTCGAGAGGCGGGGAGGTGCCGAGGCTTCGGCCAGCGATGGCCTGCGCAGGGGCCGAGCCCAGGCAGGGGCTGGAAGTTTTGTGTGGCGAGGAAGACGGCGACCTGCTACGCTCGGATTTTGCGCCACGGACTTCGCAGCCGTATCACACTCAGGGGCAGACAGCGCTTGAGCGCACGGCTCGACCGCCTCGCTGGCTATCCCCGTTGTTCCCGTCTGGACGCATGCCCGAATATATCTACCTGCTAGAAACCCGCCTGAGCGCAGCCCAGAAGAATGCCCTGAAGCAAGTCCGTGAAGCAGCGCGCGAAGCCGGGATGACGGTATTCCTCGCTGGCGGAGCCGTGCGCGATCTGACCACAGGCTCCTCGGTACGCGACCTCGATTTCGCGATCCAGGGAAATGCGTTAAATCTCCAGGCAGCGCTGGAAGCACGCGGCGGCACCATGTGGGGCCGGCACGAAGCGTCGCGCACCTTGTTTTTCTGGTTCCCCGGCTCGGTGCGTATCGAAGTTTCGAGCACCCGGTCTGAAAAGTTTCCCAAACCGGGCGAGCCGGTCTACAGCTGGAGCAGCATTGTCGACGACCTGCACCGGCGCGACTTTACCGCCAATGCGATGGCGCTTTCGCTTAACGAGGGCTCGTATGGTCTGTTGCTCGATCCGCTGAATGGCGTGGCTGATATTGAGGCCCGGCATCTCCGGCTAGTCAGCAACTACGGCTTTATCGAAGATCCATCGCGCCTGGTGCGCGCTGCGCGTCTGCGTCACCGGCTAGGCTGGACCTTTGAGGGTCGCACGGCGACACGCTATGACAATGCGAAGGAAGCCGATAATTTCGACGTGATTTCTGCTTACCTGCGCGGCTACGAGCTGGAGAAGATCGCGGCTGAAGACGAAGCGCTGCAAACGCTGAAGACGCTCGAAGCGGAAGGCTGGATGGCCAAGCTGATGCCCGCCTGGACAAGCGCCAGTGTGGACACGGCTGCTCTCGAGGACCTGCACCGCAACCGGATCCAGCTGTTGATGCAGCACGTCGCCCCGGATCTCTCCGCCGTACACCTGGAGGTGCTGACCGCGAAGATGGACGCGGCGGATCGCGCGGAGCTGAAGAAAGCGATGGTGCGCCCCGGGCTTCTCGCGCAGTGGGAAGGGCTGGACACAGCGGCCAAGGAGTTTGCGAAGCTGCTGACCAGCAAGGAGGCAAATGCCCCCTCGGCCACGTGGAAGCTGTTCCACGAACATCCGGCGGAAGCAATCCTGTGGCTCGCGCATACGCGCAAGGGCGCCGCGGTCGAGGCCAAGTTCAAGAACTTCTTCAGCGTCTGGCCGGAAGCCGCAAAGAAGGTACCAGTCGCGCTGATGCTGGAAATGCGCATCACGCCTGACCTGCCGAACTACCAGGAACTGCTGCACGCGATGTTCCTCGAGCAGATCGATGGCAAGCTCGAAACCGATGAGCAGATACGCGCGTTCCTGGAGAAGTACTCGCCGCCCGCGCCGCCGCCGCCGGTCACGCTGCGCCGCTCGCGGAGCAAGAAGTCGGACGGCCGCAGCAAACGCAAGGAAGCTGCCCGCGACGAAGACGATGAGGACGATGACGACCGCCCGGCGGCCCGTGGTGGGGACGATGACGACGAGGATGCCGATGACGCCATCGCTGCCTCTGACGACGACGCCGGCGAGGACGACAGCCTCGATGAGGATGGCGAAGAGGAGGAGCAGCCGGTTGCCGAACTCGGTGCTGCCCGCAAGCAGGGTCTTGGCAAGGTGAGCTTCGACAAGGTGGACCTGGACGCAGTGCTGGGCCGCATCCAGCAAGACGAGGACTCAGAGGACTCGGATGATTCCGATGACGAGGACGACGACGAGGAGGAGAAGGCACCGCCCGCCCGCGCCCAGGTTGCGCCGGCAAAGAAGGCAGCCGCGAAGCAGCCGGCCAGGGCTGCGGCCAGTGCCAGCCCGGCAAAGGGGACCGCGAAGGCAGCGGCAGGAGACGAGGAAACTGCGCCGCCCGTGCCTGCAACATCGGAGACCGTGCCGGCAGAGAAGCCGACGGAGTCGGTAGCCGCGTCGGCGGCAAAGCCAAAACCTGCTGCTGCGAAGGCGATCGGTTACAAGGCTGTGCCGGAGAAATCCACCACCGCAGGGGGCCACGCTTCGGTGAGCTTTGCAGCTGTGCCTGCCGAGAAGGTCGTCCCAGGGAAGGCGCCTGCAAAGGCTGCAGCCAGCCCGGCGAAGGCTGCCGCACCCGCGAAGAAGAGCAGTGAGCCGTCCCGGCCGGCCGGGCTAGACAAGCCGGAAGCCGCGCCCGCCAAGGCTGCCCCGGTGCCCGCCAAGGCTGCGCCGGCGGATGCGAAGAAGTCGGCCGTAGTCGCACCGGCGAAGGCGCCAGCGAAGTCGGCGGCAAAGGCAGTCGGGAAATCAACCGGATCCCGTCCGGAGCCTGCAAAGAAGCAGTAGCGCGAGCATCGGGCGCCTTGAATCAGGGCGCCCGATGCTTTGTTGTCCAGCGGTCGAGCCGGTCCCGCAGACTACCGAACCATCTTTCAATGCGCGCGGCATGCCTCGGTAAGACCTGCACGTGCTAAGCCTTCCCAGGCAGCTGCGCTCTGCCTCGCTACCTGTCCGCCAGCAGGATGCGGAGGTCCCGCAGATTATTGCTGGTCGGGCCCGTCATGATCGCGTCCCCCAGGGCGGTAAACAGGGGGCAGCTGTTGAAGCGGGCCAGCGACTCCTCCGGATTGAAATGAAAGAGGCGCGCGCGGGAAGCAGTGGATGGATCCGCGATGGCTCCCGCCGCTGGGCTGTTCCCATCGATCCCGTCCGAGCCCGCGCTGAGGACCACCATCGGCTCCGGCGCTGGCTGCTGCCGGTCCAGACGGATTGCACTTTCCAGGGCAAAGTGCTGGTTGCGTCCACCACAGCCATGCCGTGCACTCGCAATCTTCACCGTCACTTCGCCGCTCGACAGCAGGCACACACGCCCCCACTCCGAGCGGAGTGCCTCGAAGCGGGTGAGCAGGTAGGCGGCTGCCTGGTCGGATGGCCAGTTATCGCAGCTGTTATCGATCACCACCTTGTACCCCAGGGCCCGGGCATGGTCCCGCGCGGCATTCACAAAGTCATGGTTCGACAGCAGCACATCTACCTGGGTGTGCTCGAGCGCAGCGGCTGCTGGTGGCGAGGGAGGGCTCTTCGCAAGGGCCTGGAAGTAGCTCCTGACGGTTGCGGGAAAGCGCGCCAGCAGGTCCCACTGCGCGAGTACCGCGGCACATTCCTGCCAGGTCGACTGGTCCGGCAGACTCGGCGCCGAGGCGAGTACGCTCAGGTCTCGCAGCGGCACATCGGCGAGCAGCAGGGTGCATTTCTGCGCGTCTGGCGCCGCCTGGGCAAGGCGGCCTCCCTTGATTGCCGAGAAATACTTGCGCACCGTGTTGATAGCAGAGATGTCGGCGCCGCACAGCACCAGCGTCTCGTAGAACGCACGAACATCTTCGAGCGGAATGGAGCGGTCGCGCGGCAATTCGCAGATAGAGGATCCGCCGCCCGAGATGAGAAAGAAAATCAGCGTGTGTCGATCCGCGCGGTGCAGCAGATCGAG
>CAXTEW010000233.1:0-4488 GCA_964243175.1 uncultured Acidobacteriaceae bacterium | reverse complement strand
ATGAAGTCGAAGGTGCCGGCCTTGGCGTAGAGATACAGGATCCCGACCAGGAAAAGCGCCGAAGGGATAAAGGTGTATAGGAAGAACTTGATGGCGGCAGTTGGCCCCTTGGTGCGGCCAAACATGGCGATCAGGATCGCCATGGGAATGAGCGACAGTTCCCAAAAACCGTAGTAGAGGATCAGGTCAAGCGAGACAAAGACGCCCAGCATCGCGGTCTGCTGCAGCAGGAAGAAGAAGTAGAACTCCTTGGCGCGGGTCTGGATCGCAGTCCAGCTGACCAGCACACCCAGCGGCGCGAGGAAGCCAGTCAGGACGACCAGCCACATGGAGAGCCCGTCGACGCCAAGGTGGTAGCGGATGTTCGGGTTCTTGATCCAGGAGTGGTCTTCGACGAACTGGAACGAACGCGTGCCGTAGTCATAGTGATACGGCAGGTGAAGCGTCAGCGCAAAAGTCAGCAGTGAAACCAGCAGCGCACACCACTGGATGAGCGACCCCTTGCGCGGCAGCAGCGCGATGAGAAGCGCGCCGGCTGCCGGGACAAAGGTCGTGATGGAGAGGATGTGTTCGTTCAGCACCAGGTTCGTCCTTATCAGTCGTACCGGATCGTCATACTGCTAGTGAGGCAGGTGGGTTCCGAAACCCAGAAAACTAAGTACCAGCAGAAGTGCCGCCCCGAGAGCCAGCCACCCTGCATAGGAGCGGATATTGCCGGACTGCATCCGCTGCGCCACCGAGCCCAGCCCCTTGACGCCCTGGCTTAGGCCAAAGGCTGTACCAGTAATGACGCCGGTATCGACAAAGGCAGCGAGACCATAGTTCGAGAGCAGCAACAGCGGCCGCACCAGCACAGCGTCATACAGCTCGTCGATGCGGTACTTGTCGAGCAGCAGCTGGTAGACGCCATGGTAGCGTCGGCTCAGCTCTGCCGGCAGGGCCGGGCGCGCGACATAGAAGAGGTAAGCAACAGCGAGGCCGGAGACCGCGGTCAGTGTAGAGACCACAGCAAGCGTAATTTCTAGGCCGGTGTTCTCATGCCCCTCGGCTGCATTCTGCACCTGCAAGACGGGCGCCAGGAAGTGGTGGAGGAAGTTGCCTTCGCCAGGCAGACCGAGGAGGCCGCCGAACACGGCGAGAAAGGCCAGGATGACCAGCGGGCCCAGCATCGTCCAGGGGCTCTCGTGCGGCTCGCCTGCATGACCATGGGTGTCTGGTGCGTGGACCGCCGCATGGCTGGTCGAAGCCTCGGCCATGCCTTTCGACGCCTCGGCGTGGTGCGTCGGCTCGGGCGTATGTGCGTGCGCGACGCTTGTCCGGCTGGCACCGAAGAAGGTCAGGAAGTACAACCGGAACATATAGAAGGCGGTGAGGCCGGCAGTGAGCAGGCCGAGGAACCACAGCAGCTTCGCGCCCGGCATGGGCGAGTTAAAGGTCTGGAACAGGATCTCGTCTTTTGAAAAGAAGCCGGAGAGAGGCGGGATACCCGAGATCGCCACGACGCCAGCGCTCATCGTCCAGAAGGTGATGGGGATTTTCTTGCGGAGCCCGCCCATGACGCGCATATCCTGCTCGCCGCTGAGCGAGTGGATGACGGAACCGGCGGCAAGGAACAGCAGCGCCTTGAAGAAGGCGTGCGTGACGACGTGGAAGATGGCAGAGGAGTAGGCAGCAACGCCGCAGGCCATAAACATGTAGCCCAGCTGCGACACGGTTGAGTAAGCCAGTACCCGCTTGATATCGGTCTGCATCAGGCCGATGGTCGCTGCGAATAACGCGGTCGCGCAGCCGATAACCGCTACCGCGCCGAGGGCGAATGGCGAGCGGTCGAAGATGGGGTGGGCACGCGCGACCATGTAGACGCCCGCGGTAACCATGGTCGCTGCGTGGATGAGCGCGGACACAGGCGTGGGGCCTTCCATGGCGTCGGGCAGCCAGACATAGAGCGGAATTTGCGCGGACTTGCCCGCAGCGCCCACCAGCAGGCAGAGGCCGATCGCCGTCATCCACCCACCCTGGAGGAGCGGCTGCGCGGCGACCTGGGCCATGACCGAGTGAAAGCTCAAGGTTCCAAAGTGCAGGATGACAAGGAAGATAGCGAGCAGGAAGCCAAAGTCACCGATGCGGTTGACGACAAATGCCTTGCGGCCAGCGTTGGCGGCCGAGTCGCGATCAAAGTAATAGCCGATCAGCAGATACGACGCGAGTCCGACACCTTCCCACCCGACAAAGAGCAGCAGGAAATTCTCTGCCAGCACCAGCGTCAGCATGAAGAACATGAACAGGTTGAGATAGGCGAAGAAGCGCCAGAAGCCTTCTTCATGCGCCATATAGCCAACCGAGTAGAGATGGATCAGAAAGCCGACGCCGGTAATTACGAGCAGGAAGACCATGGTGAGCTGGTCGACCGTGAACGCGAAGTCGGCATGGAAGTTGCCGGCAGCGATCCAGGGCGCGACATACTCAGTGTGCGGCAGGGCCAGCGAGTGGAACTGGACCGCGATGTTGAGCACCAGCAGCAGCGGGATCGCGGTGAAAAGCAGCGCGACCGCGGCAACGATAGGCCGGGACAGGCGGCGACCAATGGTGCCATTGACCAGGAAGCCAAGAAACGGCAGCAGCGGGATCCAGAGCAGGTGGAGCGAAGGGAAGCCGTTCATAGTTTCATCAAGTCCACTTGGTCGACGTTGAGCGTGTTGCGAGCGCGGAAGATCGCGATAATGATGGCGAGGCCGACGGCAGCCTCGGCTGCTGCCACCACCATGACAAAGAAGACGAAGAGCTGGCCGGAGACCTCCTGCCGCTGGTGCGAGAATGCAACAAAAGCGAGGTTCACAGCGTTCAGCATGAGCTCGATCGACATGAATATGGTGATGATATTTCGCTTGATGATGAAGGCGCCGACACCGATCGAAAACAGGATAGCGCTGAGTACGAGGTAGTACGCGATGGGAACAGTCATGCTAGTTCGGCTCCTTGCGCGCCAGGGCGACGGCGCCCAGGATGGCGATGAGGATCAGCACCGAGGTGACTTCAAACGGGAGCAGCAGGTCGCGGAATAGAACACGCGCGAGCGCCGAGGTGGATACAAGCTGGTCGCCGAGCTGGCTGGTGCCAAGGTGCATACGCTCGCGCAGAAACACAAACGATAGCAGGCAAACCAGCGCGACCACACCGGGAAAGCCCGCACCGTAGGCAGCCTTGTTGGTGCTGAGAGTTCTGTCCTCCTCGCCTGCGTTGAGCAGCATGATGACGAAGGTGAACAGCACCATGATGGCGCCCGAGTACACGATGACCTGGGCCGCGGCAAGAAATTCGGCGCCCAGCAACAGGTACAGCACGGCAAGAGAAACCATGACGACGATGAGCGAAAGTGCGCTGTTGATGGGGTGCCGCTGTAACAGGAGGTTCAACGCGCCTGCGATACAGAGAGCCGCGAAGATGAAGAAGAGGACGAGGTACATTCTGGATCCACACTCGCTGCGCGATCGATTCGCTAGTTGTTGCCTGGTTCCGGCGGGCGGCATGAACCCGTTTTCAGACGTTGTTGAACAGATGAATTGGAAGAAATCAATTGTAAATCAAGGACGAGGAAGGCGGAGACCTACCCTGAGCTGGTCACGGGCGTGCTAGAAGGGTGTACGCCACGCGAACCAGAGGCTGCTGACCACGATATTCAGGATCGCAAGCGGCATGAGGAACTTCCAGCCAAAGCCCATGAGCTGGTCATAACGGAAGCGTGGCAGGGTGCCGCGAACCCAGATGTAGAGAAACAGGAAGAGAAATACCTTGAAGACGAACCAGAAAACCGGCAGCAACGCCTGTACCACCGCACCGCCGACAGCAGGGAGCAGGTTGCCGAAGGGGCTTGTCCAGCCGCCAAAAAACAGGAGCGTGGCCACGCAACCGACGGTGATCATGTTGGCATACTCCGCCATAAAGAACATGGCGAACTTCATCGAGGAATACTCGGTATGGTAGCCGGCTGCCAGCTCGCTTTCGGCTTCCGGCAGATCGAACGGCGTGCGGTTGGTCTCGGCGTAGGCCGCCATCAGGTAGATAAAGAAACCGATAAACTGCAGGCCGCCGAAGAAGTTCCAGCTCAGCAGGCCGTGCGGCGCCTGGATATTGACGATGTCGCGGAGGCGCAGCGAGCCCGTGCGCATAACGACGCCGACCAGTGACAGGCCAAGCGCGAGCTCGTACGAGATGAGCTGGGCGCTGGCACGCAGCGACCCGAGCAGCGAGTACTTGTTATTCGAAGCCCAGCCGGAAAGCGCGATGCCGTAAACACCGACAGAGGTGACACCGAGCACAACCAGGAGGCCGATGTTCACATCGGCGATCTCGAACAGGTCAACGCCATGGAAGGTGATCTGGCGGCCGAAGGGTACCACGGCGATCGAGACCAGGGCGCAGGCCAGCGCGATGATCGGCGCGACGATGTAGAGCGGGCGATAGACCTCGGTTGGCAGCAGGTCTTCTTTC
>CAXTEW010000232.1:0-4509 GCA_964243175.1 uncultured Acidobacteriaceae bacterium | reverse complement strand
GGGAAGGCGCGTTGCGCGAAGCCGCGCTGGGCGACGAAAAGGTACAGAGCGCGCTCGCCGGCAAGCAGGTGGTCAAGGTCATCATCGTGCCAGGCAAGCTGGTGAACCTGGTGGTTCGCTAGCGCAGGCTGAAGAGAGCAGGAGGAGAGTGCGCAGATGGGAACACCGGCCGCTGCATCGCTCAGCAGTCATGAGCTCTTCAGCCACCTGATGCAAAGGCCCGGCCTGATCGCACTCGAGCTGCTCTGGCGGTGGCTGTGCGGCGGGCTGCTCTCGGCCCTTGCCGCGTACCAGGGCTTGAGGATCTGGGTGGCAGTGCTTCCGGCGGTCCATGGCACGGGCGTGACCACTCTGTCGTTGGGCAGCATCCTTGAAGACCCTTCGCAGCTGAGCGCCACGCTCGCCGCAGTTTTCTCGATACTGTGGCCGCCGTTTGTGCATGCGCTGGTGGGTCTTGTTCCCCTCGGGCTGTTCTGCTGGATTGCCTCCTTCGCCGTGGCGCGCACAGCGATCCTGAAGCGCTTCGATCGGAGCCTGCCGCGCGACCCCTGGCTGCTGGCCGGGTGTGAAACGGTGAGCCTTGCCGGTGGCGTGTCGATTACCCTCCTGGCGCAGGCCAGCTTCCACCTGGCTTCAGCGTTGCTGCTGGGGGGCGAGTCGCCCAGCTTTGTGCTGTTCTCTCTCGTCGCACTCGGGATAACCGTCGCAGCTATGTCGGGCTGGAGCTGGTGGGCGCGCAAGTCAGCATTCGCGATGGCGCTCGGGCTGATGGGCAATCTTTCCACCCGGCAGGCCATACTGCGGGCATGGCAGCTGCCCGATGCCCGGCTGGCTGAACGGGCCCGCCGCTTTCGCCGCAGCTCCAGGAAGGCAGCGCTCCTCCTGGTCAGCCCGGCGTTCATCCTCTCGTGCGTGCCCTCGCCCTTCCACGGGCCCTGGGTCATGCTGGCCTGGTACGGGATCCTCTCGCTGCTGCCTCTTGCGGCGACAGACATGGTGCGCCTCGGCGTCTTCTTTGCCCTGGTTACGGGCATCCGCGAAGAGCATGCACTCCGCGGCGGCGATCCCGGCGCATTTATCCGGCTCTAGACTGGCTTTAGACTGGGAAGGTGGATACAACCGCAAGCGTTTCTTCTTCGATCGTCATTCTTGACTTCGGCTCGCAGTACACGCAGCTGATTGCGCGCCGCATCCGCGAGCTGAACGTCTTTTCGGCCGTGCTGCCGTGTACGGCCTCGCTCGCAGAGATACAAGCGTTGCAGCCGAAAGGCATTATCCTTTCGGGCGGTCCCTCGTCTGTCTACGATGCCGACGCCCCGAAGGCGGATCCGGCGCTCCTCCAGCTCGGCCTGCCGATCCTGGGCATTTGCTACGGCCTACAATTCATCGTGCACCACCTGGGCGGCAAGGTACGCCCGGCGGATCGGCGCGAGTACGGCGACGCGGAAGTGACGCTCATGGACCGGGAGACGCCCCTGTTCGCCGGGTTGCCAGCGACCATGCGGGTGTGGATGTCCCACGGGGATGAAGCGCTGGAGCTCCCGCCAGGCTTTCACGTCACGGCGAAAACGCCCAATGCGCTGGCCGGCATCGCGGACCCGGTCCGGCGTATCTGGGCCGTGCAGTTTCACCCGGAGGTTCACCACACCCGGCAGGGCATGGCGCTGCTGCGGTCCTTTGTTTCCACCATCTGCAAGGTGCCTGCGGACTGGACGCCGCAGCATTTCATCACGGAGACGACTGCAATGATCCGCTCGCGGGTGGGCACCGGGCATGCTATCTGCGCGATTTCGGGCGGTGTCGATTCCTCGGTTGCCGCCGTGCTGGTGCACCGCGCAATCGGCGACCAGCTCACCTGTGTGTTTGTTGATAACGGCGTGCTGCGTAAGGACGAGTTCCGCAAGGTGCAGGAGAACCTGCGCGGCAAGCTTGGCTTGAACCTGGTCGCGGTCGATGCGGGCGAGCGCTTCCTGGAAAGGCTGGCCGGCGTGACCGAGCCCGAAGCCAAGCGGAAGGCGATCGGGCGCGAGTTTATCGAGGTGTTCGACGAGGAAGCGGCGCGTATTGCCATGGAGACCGGCGGCGTCGACTGGCTGGTGCAGGGCACGCTGTACCCCGATGTCATCGAGTCTTCCTCAGTCAAGGGGCCGTCGCAGACCATCAAGAGCCACCACAATGTCGGCGGCCTGCCGGAGACGATGAAGCTGAAGCTGATCGAGCCGCTGCGTGACCTGTTCAAGGACGAGGTTCGCCGCATCGGCCGCGAAATGGGCATGCCGGAAGACATCCTGGGGCGCCAGCCTTTCCCCGGACCTGGCCTTGCCGTGCGTATCTTGGGCGAGGTCACGGCGGCCCGGGTCGCGATCCTGCAGCAGGCCGATGAGATCGTGGTCAACGAGATCAAGGCGGCCGGTCTGTACCACCAGATCTGGCAGGCTTTTGCCGTGCTGCTGCCGATCCAGAGCGTGGGCGTGATGGGCGACCAGCGGACCTATGCGGATACCTGTGCCATCCGCGCGGTGCACTCGGAAGACGGGATGACCGCGGATTGGGTGCAGCTGCCGTACGAGGTGCTCGGCCGCATATCAAGCCGGATTGTGAATGAAGTGCGCGGCATCAACCGCGTCGTATACGACATCACGTCGAAGCCGCCCGGAACCATCGAGTGGGAATGATCGGCGTGTGAACAGAGTGTGAATTGGCCCGCTGTCGTTGCGGGCCTTTCTTGTTGGGCCGGGAGCATTCTCGTCCCGGACGGTGCATCTTAGAGCCTGAGAAACGTCTGCGGGTGCGCGGCACGGGGGAGCAGGGACATGGGTTTTCTAGAAGGGCGCGTGGCGATCGTTACAGGGGCCGGATCAGGGATCGGCCAGAACATAGCTCTTCGCCTGGCCAAGGAAGGCGCCAAGGTAGTTGTTGACTACATCGGCAGCGATGAAGGCGCGAAGCAAACGATCGCGTCGATTACCGGGGCAGGCGGCGAAGCAATGAGCTTTCAGGCAGATGTAACCCGGCTCGACCAAGTGCAGGGGTTGATGGATTTTGCATATACCAGCTACGGCGGCTGCGACGTTCTTGTCAATAACGCAGGCATGGAGAAGAAGGCGGACTTCTGGGATGTTACAGAAGAGGATTACGAGAAAGTGCTCAGCGTGAACCTGAAAGGGCCTTTCTTTCTCACGCAGGCCTTTGTGCGCAAGCTGCGGGAGAGCGGGAAAAAAGGCCGCGTGATTAACATCAGCTCCGTTCACGAAGATATGGCTTTCCCCGGCTTTGCAACTTACTGCATTAGCAAGGGCGGCATGCGGATGATGATGCGCGATCTCGCGGTGGAGCTGGGCCCCCTTGGGATCACGATCAATAATGTAGCCCCCGGTGCTGTGAAGACGCCGATCAATGACAACCTGATGGAAGACAAGGAAAAGATGGCGCAGCTGCAGAAGAATATTCCCCTGGGCTACATGGGCACGGTCGAGGATATCTCGGGGCTGGTCGCTTTTCTTGCCTCGGACGAGGCGTCCTATGTAACCGGAGCCACTTTCACCATTGATGGCGGGCTTTCGCGCTCGTACCACGAGCAGTAAACGATGGCGCTGCGTCTGGAAGAGTACGGCGTTATCGGTGATTGCGAAACAGCAGCCCTGGTTGGCAGTAACGGCTCGATCGACTGGCTCTGCTGGCCCAGCTTTTCCGCTGACGCCTGCTTCGCGGCCTTGCTTGGCGACGACAGCAATGGCCGCTGGCTTGTGGCGCCCGCAGCCCCTGCGGCAGGCGAGGAAGCCTGGCAGATGACCCGCCGGTACCTGCCACAGACGCTGGTTCTCGAAACACGCTGGACGCGCGGCGATGACATTGTGCGGGTTACCGACCTCATGCCTTCGCGAGGCGATCACTCGCATGTGCTGCGCAGGATTGAGTGCCTGAGCGGGTCTGCGTCCATGCGCATGGAGCTGATTCTCCGCTTTGATTATGGTCGGTCTGTGCCCTGGGTGACCCGGGAGGAACACCTCGTGCGCGCGATTGTCGGTCCGCATCAGGTGCTGCTGCGAACCAATCTTGAGACGCATGGGGAAAACCAGACCACGGTCAGTTACTTCACGGTGGAAGAAGGCGACGCGCTATGGCTGACGCTGTCTTATGGCCACTCTGCCGGGCCTGAGCCCCCGGTGGTCGACTGCGAACAGGAGCTGGCCGACGCGCAGGCTTATTGGTCAAGCTGGGCGGCGAAGTGCTCGCCAGCCGGGAGTTACACAGAAGCTGTCCAACGATCGCTCATCACCCTCAAGGCGTTGAGTTACCGGCCGACGGGCGGCGTTGTTGCCGCAGTCACTACTTCGCTGCCAGAAGCGCTGGGCGGCCCCCGGAACTGGGATTACCGCTACTGCTGGCTGCGAGATTCAACCTTTACCCTGCTCGCGTTGATGAATGGCGGGTTCTATAAGGAAGCCGAGGCGTGGCAGGACTGGCTGCTGCGCGCAATCGCCGGCAGCCCGGAGCAGGTGCAGATCA
>CAXTEW010000231.1:0-4521 GCA_964243175.1 uncultured Acidobacteriaceae bacterium | reverse complement strand
AAGGTCGGAGTACTTTTCGTACTTGAGCACATGGTGCAGGTGTCCGAACGCCTCCTGCTCGGGCACAACATCAATGTGCAATCGGCGACCATACGCGGCGAGCTCCTGGGCCTCGGCGCGGGTGAGCGCGCTCCCCGGGGGCGCGGCAAGTGGATCGCCTGAATAGGCCAGTGTGTGCTCAAAGTAGGGCGAGTAGAGATTCACCTTGTGCGCCGCAAACACGTCGAGCTGGTGCTCCTGGAACGCAAGGGTTGGGAAGGGTCCACGTGACAGATCATCATGGATACCGCGATAGCGCATCGCCGGCCAGTCGCGCACGGTGCCGGTCCACACCGCCGCTTGCCCACCGTCCCGATCGACCATCTGCAGCAGGGTCTGCCCGCCGTAGAAAACACCGGCTGCCGTCTCACCAATCACGCTGGCGCTTCCTGGGCGGGAGATGAGGATGTAGCCTTCGTCGTGCATGGCGGGCGTGAAGGAAAGCCTGGCGGAGTTCATGAGCGACTGCGCCTCCGGAGAGCCGGCCCGTAGCAACTTCACCGTGAAGCTCACGGTGCCGGCTGCAGGGGCCACAATGACGCCGCGCGAGGCGAGATCCTGTCCAAGCCGGCTCGCGGCGAACTCATCCTCCGCGTCACCACCGGGCACCAGAACCACCGCCGTGTGCATGGGTGAAAGAGCGCCGGCATGCACCTCACGCGGTAACGGGCTCAGGGCGGGTCCCGCAAGCGCGGCCGGAACCTGAGCATTCAGGGTCGAACCTAGCAGGCCGACCCCTGCCAGACCTAGCACCAGCCCGCGGTGCAATGACAGACCTCTCGCACGCAAATGACGCAACTCCACCAAAGACGACATCTCTTTCCTCCAGGTCGTGATCATGTGATCGTAATCTGATCATTTCCGTGGTTATATTCCTATATGCGCGATAGAGCATCCAAAACGGTTCCCGCGCAATTTGCTCGATCTCTGCACCGCTTCCGAGCCCGAGGTCAGAGCTAGATCCGTGCCTTCCCCCGTTTCCTTTGAACTTTGCGCAGAAGTACTGGACGCGTGCCTGGCCGCTCGCGAGGGCGGTGCTGGCCGTATCGAACTCTGCAAGGAGTTGTCGGTCGGTGGGCTCACGCCTGATATCGGCTTAACGCGTGAGGTCGTCGAACGCAGCGGACTTCCAGTTCACGTTTTGCTTCGACCAAGTGCCGAAACTGCCCTTGCGAGTCCGGAGATCTTCGCCACCGTAAAGGCTGCCATGCGCGCGGCGGCGGCCGTCGGGGCAGCAGGCTTTGTGCTCGGCTTCCTTAGAGCGGATGGGCAAATTGATCTCGAAAACACCCGCATCCTGGTGGAGGAAGCGGCACCGCTTCCTGTTACCTTCCATCGCGCCTTCGATGACGCCAACGATCTGGAGGGGGCATTGGAGGACGTAATCGCTACCGGGTGCAGGCGTTTGCTGACCTCAGGTGGTGCACCGGATGTGCTCTCCGGGGCACCTATGCTCGCGCGTCTTATCAGGCAAGCCGGCTCTCGCCTTGAGGTCATGGCAGGCGGTGGACTTACCCTCGCGAATGCCCAAGCCGTGGTCCAAACCAGCGGCGCGACACACTTCCATGCCTCGCTACGCAACGAACGCGTCTCCGGGACTTCCCTGGATCGGCGAGACGCCTTGCAAGCGGAGTACCGTCAGGCGATCGAGCAGATGATCCGCACTTTGAACGGGGCGCATGACCTGATCGGAAGCGCCGGTAAAAGGACGGCAATCGATGCTTAGGACGCTTCACGCTCGCTGGCTCCTGACCCCCAACCGCAACGTAGAGTACCCCATCCTTACTCTGCAGGATGGCTGCGTGCTTGATGTGCAACCCGGGGAACCTGCTGGACAGACGGAGACGTTTACTTCGTCATTTCTTGACGTCCACGTGCACGGCGCGATGACGTACGACTTCATGACAGCCACAGCCACGGAGATCGATGCGGTTGGCCGATTTCTCGGAACCCGTGGCGTAGCGCACTACTTGCCCACCACGGTCACAGGCGAGCTTGACGCTACGTTCCATGCCTTGGAACGATTGGCAAAGAGCGTCCGCGCACAAGCTCCGCCTGATGCCGCGCAGCCCTTGGGAATCGCTCTTGAAGGTCCTTTTCTCTGTCCGGCGAAGCGTGGGGTCCACCCAGTGGACCGCATCCTCCCGCCCAGCATGGAGCTGTTCGATCGTTTTCAGGAGGCCGCTGACGGCCAGATTCGGCTGATGACGCTCGCACCCGAAATGCCCGGAGCGCTCGACCTAATCCGGCATGCGGCCGCGAGTGGCGTGCGCGTGAGCCTGGGCCATAGCAACGCCAACGCCGCGGAGACCCTGGCTGCCATCGCAGCTGGCGCGGTGAGTGCGACACATACCTTCAACGCCATGCGCCCCATGGATCATCGTGAGCCAGGACTCACCGGTACCGTGCTGGATCGGGACGAATTGTTCGCAGAAGCTATCGTTGACGGCATCCATATCCATCCGGCGATGGTTCGCCTCTGGTTCCGGATGAAAGGCGAACGCCGCGCGATCCTGATTACCGATGGCATGTCTGCCACCGGCATGCCTGATGGGACTTACATGCTCGGTGAGTTGGTCGTAGAGGTTCGAGACGGCGTGTGCATGTCCGGAGGCGCGCTGGCAGGGAGTGTACTCACTATGGATCGTGCGGTGGCTAACCTGCGCGAGATCACGGGTGTGTCGCTTGGCACGGCGGTGCGCCTTGCCTCGGGCAACCCGGCAGAGATGCTGGGCTTTCCAAATCTGCACGATATCGTCCCTGGTTCGCCGGCAAACTTCAACATCTATGACGAGTCGGGCACACGGCTGGGAGCGATGCTGAACGGCGTTCAGCTCCCGGCGTACGCCTGACTAGACCACAGCCGGTTGCACGATCGGCTCGAGAGCCCGCGTGGGACGATGTCCATAGAGGGCGAAGAAGAGGACGTAAAGGTAGCAGGCAAGCACGACGGCAAAACTGGCCTGGTAGCCGAATCGGTCGGCGAGTAGACCCTGGATCTCAGGAATCACCGCACCACCTACGACCATCGTCACCAGGATTCCTGAGCCCTGGCTCGTAAAGCGGTCCAGACCTTCCACAGACATGGGGAAGATGCACGGCCACATGACGGAGTTGAAGAGGCCGCAAGAAACGATCGCCCACAAGGCTATGGGGCCATGCCCAAAGATGGCGACGCTGATGAAGAGCACCGCCAATACGGCAACGAAAGATAGTGCCCGCGCCTGCCTGACCTGCCGCAGCACGAAGAAACCGATCAACCGGGCGACCATCGCGCCGCCCCAATACAGCGACACATAGCGCGACGCCTGCGTGTGCGGCATCGACCCCATGGAGGGCTGCCCAAGATAGTTGATCAGCAGGCTGCCGATCGCTACTTCCGCGCCCACATAGGCGAAGATGGCCACAGCGCCAAAGCGCAGGTGCCGAAAGTTCCAGGCACTGCCACCATTGGACTCACCGGCTGTGTTCTCGGAGAGGACTGTGGGCAGGTGAACCAGTCCCGTGACCAGGGCCATAAGAAATGCAAGCGCGGCCAAGACCAGGTAAGGCGTGCGTACGGACCGCGCCAGTACGGCTGTGCTCGCGCCCGCTGCAACGAAGATGAAGGCAGCTCCGACGCGCGGCGCGAGCGTTCCGGCGAGGGAGTTGAAGAAGCCGGCAAGGTTCAGGCGCGAAGCTGCTGTCTCCGGCGATCCCAAGGCTCCCAGGTAAGGATTGATAGCCACTTGCAAGAGGGCGAGACCACATCCAACGACGAAGAGCGCCAGCAGGAATATCGGATACACAATCAGCGTAGAGGCTGGAAGAAAGATCAGCAGGCCGACCCCCATCGTGCTCAGCGCCGCGATGATGCCTGTTTTATAACCGATGCGACCGACGATCCATCCCGAGGGTACTGAAAGCAGAAAGTAAGCACCGAAGAAAGCAAACTGCACGAGCAGCGCGCGGAAGTTCGACAGATGGAACAAGTCCTTGAAATGCGGAACCAGAACATCGTTCATGGCAGTGATGAAGCCGATGCCGAAGTAGAGAGACACGATGAGAAGCAGAGGTATCGTGTAACTTCCCTGCCCTGTTCCTTGCGAAGCTGGCGCAGCCTGCTGCATGCCACTGACGGCCATCGAACCTCCCGTTCCCGGCTCTCTTCTTGTCTGAGCGAGCAAGGTGTAAACAGCAGGTTATCGCAGACTTGATCGAGTGGGGCTTACATGATCACTCTGGCCGCTGGACTCGCGACCTTCGAGAATGCTCTGGAGAGCGAAGCACAAACATTATGGCAATCCACTGTGGTTCGCAAACGAGAACGTCATTCAAAATGAAACTGGTTCCATTCGTTAACGATCAACCCGTATGTCCGCCACCAGTGGCAGGAATACCGAAAAAGTGGTGCCTTCACCAGGAACACTCGACACCCCAAGACGCCCGTTGTGCTTGCGAACGATGTTGTCACTCACCCACAGTCCAAGACCTGTGCCCGTT
>CAXTEW010000230.1:0-4558 GCA_964243175.1 uncultured Acidobacteriaceae bacterium | reverse complement strand
CAGCACGGCGGTGGTCGCGAAGTTGACGCGCAACCCATAGCGCAGCAGGACGAGCCCGAGGATCGGTGTGCCGAGGCCAATGGATAACTTCGCCGCCGCATCGAAGGTCGCAGTCGGCATGCTGCGTTCCCGCTCAGCAAACCACAAGCCAATCGCCTTGGCGTTGGCAGGAAAGGTCGGGGCTTCGCCAATGCCGAGCAGAAACCGTGCAGCAAACAGGAGCGCGACCGTGGGTGCGATCGCTGCCAGGCCAGAGGCGAGCGACCACAGCAGAACAGCGGCCAGCATGACGCGCCGCACGCCGAAGCGGTCGAGCAGCGTGCCGCAGGGCAGCTGCATGCCGGCATAGGTCCAGCTGTAGGCGCTCAGCAGGTAGCCGAACGTCACGTCAGTCATGCCAAACGATGTTTTCAGGGCGGTGTGCGCGACGGAAAGGTTTACCCGGTCAAAGTAGTTCACCAGAACGCCCACACCGAGAAGAATGGCGATGCGCCAGCGCGTGTTTGCTGCAGTTGCCATGCTGCCAAGAACTCTACACGGAGCGCAGGCCTGGCAGCAGGGCGCCTACGCTGTCTCGATCCGTTCCACGTCCGCGGGTTGCACACCGCCGACCAGTGCATCGCCGAACTGCACGCGCAGCGTACCTCCGGGAAGAACCTCTGTGATTTCGCCGGTCGTGCCTACAGCGATGTTGTCGTCGCCCACAATGGCCAGGGTCAGCCTGACCGTCTGGCCTGTTGCAAACACTGGAGCTGCGTTCTCTAATTCGTCTGCCATGCTTCCAGAATAGCTGAACCCAGTGCCGACGCAGGGCCCGGCTCAGCTCTCCCATTTGAGAGCATGATCGAGCAGTCTTCGCTCCCTGCCCAGCAGCGTCCGGTCCTGCAGCATGGCCAGGGTCAGCCGGCAACTCTGCCCAAGATCCTCCTGGAAGTCTGCCTCGATGACGCTGGCGAGTTCCCCGTCGAGTACCGCCAGGTTAACCTCATCATTCAGGGCGAAGGATCGATGATCGAAGTTGGTCGACCCAATCACATTCCACTGCGCATCAATCGTCATCAGCTTGGCATGGATCATGGCGGGTTGATACTCGTAGATCTCGGCGCCGGCCTCGATGAGGTGGCGGCTGCTGTGCCGGCTCACCCTTCTGACAACCGGATGATCGATATGCGGACCAGCAGTGAGGATCTGCACCTGTACGCCGCGCTTCTGCACGGCTTCGATCAGCGCCCGGCGCGCGCTGCGGTCTGGCAGAAAGTACGGGCTTGTGATGCGGATGGTGTGGCGGGCGCTCTGGATAAGTGCCTGGAAGAGTATGCGCGCCTGGGTTCCTCCGCCGTGTGGCGTGCTCGCGACGACCAGGCTCCTGGCGCCGCCCGGCAGGCTGCGGAAAGCAAACTGCGCCGCGCCTGACAGGATTTCGCCCGAGGACTCAAGCCAGTTCTCGCAAAAGGTGGAGATCAATCCGGCTACGGCTTCGCCTTCCACGCAGAACATCGTGTCACGCCATGCCGGCCCCTTCGCAGTGTCGCGTATCCAGCGATCCGCAATGCCGGCGCCGCCAATAAACCCGGTCTCCCCATCGATCACCAGCAGCTTGCGATGCGTGCGGTTGTTGATCTTCGGCCAGGTATCCCAGTGCACCGGGTTATACCAGCGCATCTGGCCACCCGCCGCGCACAACTCGGCAAAGTAAGCGGTGCGCGTGCCAAAGCTGCCCAGCGCGTCCACGATCAGGCGCACCTCGACACCGTTCCTGGCCCGCTCTGTCAGCGCGCTCAGTACCTGATCGCCTATCTGGCCCTCGCCAAACTCGTAGAACTCAAGATTGATCGCACGCCTGGCTCGCCGGATCGCAGCCAGCAGGGCCGGGTAGAAGTCTGCACCGTTTCTGAGGCGTGTGATGTGGGAGGAACGGATGACCCCATCGGTCACGAGGCTGAGGAACTGAACAAACTCGTCCGAGTCGGAGCGGAAACCAATGTCCTCGTTGATAGCGTAGGGCAGCACCGGGCCGAAGAAATCAAGCAGCACGCGCGCGCCGTAAACAGCGAGGGCGCCAAGTCCCAGTGCCGCCAGGGTACGCGTTGCGGCGTGCGAGCCGCGAGGAGAGTTCCGCTTTTCCATGCACAGCCAGCATACAAGGCACCGTCTGACTGCACGTCCAGAGGGCCTGAGCTTACGGCCACCTGAAATTCGGCTGTTTGTTCCCGATGCCCCGGCCTCAATCGCGGAGTGCAGGTGCTACATTAGGTCGTAACCAACGCTGGATTTTGTCACGAATCAAAGAGCGCTGTCTTCTGGCTATCGGACAGAGATTCCTTGGCAAACGTGCCTTGAAGTCCGGGCGCCCACGTAGCTTCACCGCGGGTTGCAATCAAAGGACGGTTCAGTTGCGCCCTTCTGCTTACAAGAACACCATTCTCAAAGCGCTTGATGCCGACTCCATCTCCCGCCTCCATCTGCGGCCGGTGGAGTTCGAGGTTCAGCACGAGATCGAATACCCGGGCAAGACCATCGCGAACCTGTATTTCGTCGAAGAAGGCATGGCGTCGATGACGACGACCTTTGAAGATGGATCCCAGGTAGAAGCGGGCATGTTTGGCTATGAGTCCATCATCGGCGTTTCTGCCTTGATGGGAACCAAGCGCAGTCTCAATCGCGTCTACACGCAGATCGCCGGCTGCGGATATTCGTCACCCGTTGACCTGGCCCGGGCCGAATTTGTGCGTGCGGGCACGTTCCAGCTACTCGCCTTGCGTTATGTGCAGGCACAGCTCGTGCAGGCGACGCAGTCTGTCGGCTGCAATGCGAAGCACAACGTACAGCAGCGGCTGGCACGCTGGTTGCTTATCTGCGCTGACCGGGCAAACAGCAACCACTTCAAAATGTCACACGAGTTTCTAGCGGACATGCTTGGTATCACGCGCCCGAGCGTATCGCTCGCAGCAGACTCGCTCAAGGAACTGGGACTGATAGAGTACAGCCGTGGCGCGATACATATCCTCAGCAGCCCTGCACTTGAGAAGATAGCCTGCGAATGTTATCGCGTCATCAAGGACCACCTGCACAACTATGCGGAGTTTGAGACGGGAACGGCCGTCGCTGCGAAGTAATGCGAGCTGAGCAGGAAGGCTAAGTGCACCAGGCCACGTTTGTCGAAGCTAAGTGCGCGGCAGAGCGTGCTCAGGACCCCCGAGATAGATAGGCGCTGAGCACGGGGTGCCGCAGCAAAAGCTGTCAGCGCAGCAACAGCCGCGGAGTATCTGGCGCATTCAGGACCGAATCCGGTTTTTTACCCGCAGCAACTTCACCGACAATCTTTACGAGAAATTGAGCAGTACCGTGCAGCATCAGGTCGGTGAAGCCTGCGATATGTGGCGTGACAACGATCTCCGGTAGAGCCAGCAGAGGATTGCCGGTATGGAGCGGTTCATCGCGCACCACGTCGAGGCCAGCCGCCGCGACCTGGCCATCCTTCACCGCGGCCATCAGCGCCGCTTCCTCTATCAGCGTTCCACGCGCCACGTTGACCAGGATGGCGCCGCGCTTCATCCTTTTGAGCATCGCAGCATCGATCAAGTTTTCGTTTTCCTTGCTGGCTCGCACGCACAGGACAACAAAGTCCGCATCGCCGAGCACCTCCGCCAGCCTGTCAGCCGCGAAGGCAGTTACCCCGGCCGGCGCATGTTCTGGATGCTCGTCTGTGGCCGTGATCCTCACGCCGAATGGTTGCAGCCGAAGCGCCAGCTGCTGCCCGACATCGCCCAGGCCCACAATGCAGACCGTCTTGCCGTGCAGCGACAGATGCGTGAGTGCCGGGTTCGGCGCGGAGCGCTGCTGGGCCTTCAAGAAACCGCCCAGCCGGGTGGAAGCAGCCAGCAGCAGCAGGATCGCAAATTCGGCGACCGATACAGCGTTGCCCGTCTCCCCGGAGGGCGAGAACGAAACCCAGGTACCCTGTGCTGTTGCTGCCTCGATATCGACACTCTCATACCCGGTACTCGCCGTCTGGATGAAGCCGAGCCTGTCCAGGCCAGCAAGCTCACGGGTGCCAACCGCACCAAGCGCGATCAGCAGCTCAATGTCCCGGGCCGGGGCATCCTGGCCAACGATCCAGGGAAGCAGATCGTGCCCCGGCAGCCCTGTGTGCAGCTGCTGCAGAAGTGCTTCGGTGAACTGGTTCCCGGGGTGAAGATATGCAAGCTTCATGAGTCGCCTTCCAGACAACGGATGTGTTTGCTTGCTTGGATGCGGGGTACGGTCTGTTTCCGGAGCGGTAGCACGGGCCGCAGCGGCTCTGCCGGTACCGGGCGTCGGCACCGTTAGTCAGACCCTGCTAGCGTAGCGCGGCGTTGGCTTGCGAGCGCTTTGCAGGCCGCTCGCTTCCCTCTTTCCGCCCTAGGGGCGTGGTGAAGCATGTGTCGCAGCCCACGGAGCGGCGACACGAGGCCCCGGATCCCGCCCTAGTTGACCCTGAAGGAAGCCTGTTGCTATGATCATGTTGCGGGGTGGAGCAGCCCGGTAGCTCGTTGGGCTCATAACCCAAAGGTCGTAG
>CAXTEW010000229.1:0-4568 GCA_964243175.1 uncultured Acidobacteriaceae bacterium | reverse complement strand
CCGTAAATGCCGGCGCTGGGCAGGCGGGTATGCACCAGCTCTGCCGAAACTGCGACAACGACAAAATAAAAGCCGACCAGCGAGGCTGTCGCCAACGTGTAGATGACCCCCCGCTTGAAGATCAGGTCCACATCCATCAGGCGGTAGCGCACGATAGCCCAGGCGAAGGTAAGCGGGAGCACCACGAGCGCGAGGATGGCGATGTTCTGCACCAGCGCGGGTGTGCCCCGGTCCAGCAGGTAGGGCAGCACGTACAGGGTGGAGAAGGGAACGATGCTGAGGACCGCGCCGCGGGTCAGCCACTTCAACTGCTGGCGGCGCAGGACCTGACCTGTATCAGGACCGGCATCCCGGCTGGCCCGTCGGTACTGGAGCGAAAACAGCACGGTGGCGAGAATGTAGAAGGCGTCGAGGTAGGCCATCGCCGCCTGGTCAAGCCTGTGCGCCAGCAGCTCGGTCGCCTGCCAGCGCAGCAGGGCATACACCTGCAGCCCAATGATGAGCGCGGCCGGCGTATAGGTGAGCGTCAGCAGCAGCGCCTTGCGCTTCTGCGAGCGCTCGCTGAAAGAAAGCGCGAAGTGGAGAAAGAGCGCGGGCTGCACGGCGCCAGCAACAATCCAGCCCCAGTAGATCGTCTGGTCGAACAGGTTCAGCTTGCTCGTGTACAGGAACGAGTACATGACGAACGAAGCCAGGCAGAAGATATAGAAGTGGGTCGCGTGGGGCGCAGTCCAGCGTCGAAACAGGACGTAGAGCCCGATCCCGAGGTATACCAGCGCAATGAGCCGCATACCGAGGTTGATACTGACATCGGCGCTGTCCAGGATGACCGGTACATCGATACGGATATTTCTGCGCAGGATCACATAGCTGGCTGATCCGTAGATCTTGGTGCGGTACATCTCCCGGGTCAGCGAAGCGATACGCGCGGTCGGCTGCTGGTTAACCGAGACCAGGAAATCCCCGGCCTTGATCCCGGCCCGCTCCCCTGCCGAGTCCGCGGGCACCCGCTGCGCCTGCAGCATGCCACGCGACTCCTCCCACCAGACACCATCCGTCGGCCGCTGGAAATGTTGTTCCTGCAGGAGATTGAAAACGGCAAGGAGGATGGCTGCTGCGGTAAGCAGCGCCAGTGCGACTGCTACCACCCGGGTTTGAAGTGACCGTTCCATGCCGATGTTGTCAGTCACCCGAAGGTGACCAGTCAACGTTACCCTTGCAAGTAGATGGCCAATGCAGCAGCGCGTTCCTCCACACTTTTCGCAACGTACATTGCCGCCCCGACGCATGCTGCAGCCGCCTTTCGCAGCCGGCAGGTGCCGCGTGCCTTGAAAATGTGGAAGAAGACTACGGGAAACTATACAAGTGTGGCGAAAGGAAGCGGTAGCGCTTCCGGATCAAGGAAGTTCTGCTGCCAGGGCTTTTTCTCTTTCCAACGATTCATGCTGCTGTAACAATTGCGATTCAAGCTACACCGCGCAGGCGTCGCTGGAGAGCGAATCGCAATGAACGAAAGACAAGAAAGCCGATCGGCCCCCGCGGCCGCCAAGGCTTCTGCACGGGGAACGAGACGTGGCCAGCTCGAGAGCGGAAGAGCCACGCCCGGCAGGCAGGGCGCGCGGCCTGTGCTGGCAGCTGCGGTTGCGGATGAGGCCTCGATCCAGGAGTATGACTCCCTTGTGCAGGGGCGCAGGATGCATGTCCTGGTAGCCGGGCAGGGAGATCCCCTCGTCCTGGTGCATGGCCTGCTAGGGGCGGCAACCTGCTGGCAGCCCACCATGCGCCTGCTGGCGCGCTCGGCACGGGTATACGCGGTGGATGCCCTCGGGATTGGCCAGTCCGAGCGCGTCGACGGCCTGGATGTAAGCCTGGAGGCTTCTGCCCGGCGACTCTGCCTCTGGATGAACCAGGAGCAGCTGCGCACGGCAGACCTGGTAGCTACCTCGCACGGTGGCGCCGTGGCCATGTGTTTCGCGGCGTTGTTTCCAGAGCGTGTCCGATCGCTTGTGCTTCATGCCCCGGCCAACCCGTTCTGCGTCCAGTCGCGTCCGCAGATCCGTTTCGCGGGGACCTCGCTGGGCCGGCGGCTGGCTTACTGGCTGCCTGCTGCTCCGGCGTGGCTTCACACTGCCGCATTGACTCGCATGTACGGCAATCCCGAGCGGCTTCGCGCCGGCTCCCTCGACGAGTACGTGCAGTCGCTGCGGATACCGGGCACAGTCGATTACGTGCTTGGCGTCCTGCACAGTTGGGTGCCGGACATGGCAGCCCTTGCCCCCATGCTGCCACGCCTCCGCCACCTGCCCACCATTTTGCTGTGGGGAGCGCATGACCGCGCCGTCTCGCTGGCGTCTGCTGCCAGGCTGCGCGCCGTTCTGCGAGCACCGCTCGAGGTGCTGCCGGAATTGGGGCACCTGCCATTTGAAGAAGCGCCCGAGCTGTTTGCCGAGCAAATCCTGCACTTTCTTTCCAGCCTGAGTGCGGAGCCGGGGACTGCCAGGCCTCTACGCACAGCTTGATCCGCTACTGCAGCGTTTTCAGGTAGCGACGGGCTGCGGAGATCTCCGGAAAGCGTTCCTCGTCTTCCTGAAATGCCGCCGGGTGTACACAGCGCCGTCCCCGCCGAACAGTCACGGGATGCTTCAGGTGCAGCATCTCGTGGTACATCAGGTACTCGACCGCGTAGCGCGGCGTATCTGCCTGGTCAAACACCCTGCTCACCATGATGGTGTTGTGCGCGGCGTCGTAATGGCCCAGCAGGCGACGCGCCGAGTGCTCGCTCCAGGTCAGGATTGGGCGGCCCAGGAGCCCGTGAAAAAACCGGCTGTTCAGCGATTCGAAGATTTCATCCAGGTCCCACCGGGCTCCCTGTGCTGACACAACCCGCTTGCGCCCGCGGAGGCGCCGGATCCGCTCGGTCTGCCGCATCACAGCCTCGGACAGCGTGTAGCGCTTGTACCGGGAAGAGTGCGATGCCTCGACCGGCCGGCGGTAGAGCTTGGCCAGCAGAATGTGTGCGATTGCCCGCAGAACTGTCTCGGGCGCGCCTTCGAGAAGGTCAGACAGGTGGACCCGCAACTCACCCTCGCGCAGGCGGATGGTGGTGTTCAGACTGGTGAAGCGGTAGAAGCGAGCCCGGATCGGTGGCACGGGCGCCCGCGGCCGCAGCACCCTGTATTCTTCCGCGAAGATCTCGTTCAGCAACAGCGTCACCCAGCGGTGAGCGTAGCACAGCATCCAACCGAAAAAAACCCCGCTACAGGAGTAGCGGGGCTCTTGCAACAACGCGGAAACTGCCTAGTACTGACCGCTCTGGGCATTGTCCGACTTCAACGCGAATACCAGCACTGAACGGCCCGTGGCCTGGTAGCAGTCGGCCGTCCTGAAGGTCCCGGTGGCGTTGTTTTCCTCCAGGTTGGTGTCGATGAGCAGCGCCCACTCGTCGCCGCCATACGACTCCGGCAGGGTGAACTCCACCAGGTCGCTATGCTCATTGATCACGAGCAGGATCGTGGCGTCGCCGCCCAGCTTCTGGATGCCGGTCGGCTGTGCGCGCCCGTCCATCAGCATGCCGAAGCACTTCATGTTTGAGTCGCCCCAGTGCTCGTCCTCCATCTCCCTGCCGTTGGCATTGATCCACGCTAGGTCCTTCACGCCCAGCGCTTCGTTGTAAGCGCCGGTGTAGAAGCGGCTGCGGCGCAGGATCGGGAACTTATGGCGAAGCGTGGTCAGTTGCTGCACGAACTCGACAAGGTGCTTACCCTTATCATGCAGGTCCCAGTTGAGCCACGAAATCTCCGAGTCCTGGCAGTAGGCATTGTTGTTGCCGCTCTGCGTGCGGCCGAACTCGTCGCCGGCCAGCAGCATGGGCGTACCCTGCGCCAGCAGCAGCGTGGCCAGCATGTTGCGGATCTGGCGCGATCGCAGTGCATTGATCGCCGGGTCGTCCGTCGGTCCTTCAACGCCGCAGTTCCAGGAGCGGTTGTCGGAGTTGCCGTCCTTGTTGTCCTCACCGTTGGCGTCGTTGTGCTTTTCGTTGTAGCTGACAGCATCGTTCAGCGTGAAGCCATCATGCGCCGTGATGAAGTTGACCGAAGCCCACGGCTTGCGCCCCTGGTGGTTGAAGATGCGGCCGGAGCCGCAAAGCAGTTCTGTCAGCGCGGACGCCGGCGCCTCGTCGCGCCAGAAGTCGCGTACCGTGTCACGGAACTTGTCATTCCATTCGGCCCATCCTGGCGGGAAGCCACCCACCTGGTAGCCACCCGGGCCGCAGTCCCACGGCTCGGCGACCAGCTTGATCGTGTTCAGCAACGGGTCCTGCGAGCAGGCCTTTAGAAAGCCGCTCTTGTTGTCGAAACCATTCGGCTCCCGTGCCAGGATCGTACCGAGGTCGAAGCGGAAACCATCCACGCTGGTCTGGTCGGTCCAGTAACGCAGGGAGTCCATCACCATCTGCAGCACACGCGGGTGGCTGACATTGACCGTGTTGCCGGTACCGGTCTCATTCATGTAATAGCGCGGCTGGTCGGGCATGAGCCGATAGTAGCTGGCATTGTCGATGCCCTTGA
>CAXTEW010000228.1:0-4574 GCA_964243175.1 uncultured Acidobacteriaceae bacterium | reverse complement strand
GCCACTCACGGCATGTGTCATCACGGTAAGCGACCGCTGTGCCCGGGGCGAGCGGGAGGATGAGTCAGGGCCACGCGTCGTCGAGCTGCTTATCGGAGGCGGGTTCGCTGTACCCCCCGGCGTTGTGATTGCAGACGAGCAGCCCTTGATTGAAGCGGCGATCCGGCAGGCTGGGGCGGCGTGTCGCCTTGTTGTTACCACGGGCGGTACCGGCCTTACGACGCGCGATGTGACTCCCGAAGCCACACGCGCCGTGTGCACCCGGCTGCTGGATGGATTAAGTGAGCAAATGCGGGCAGAAGGACTAAAGGAAACTCCGTTTGCCGTGCTGAGCCGTGGTCTCTGCGGCCTCCTGGGAGCGACGCTGGTGGTCAACCTGCCTGGTTCACCCCGCGGCGCCGTGACTTCGCTCCGCGCGATCCTGCCGATCCTGCCGCATGCGCTCGCGCTGCTGGCGGATGCACGCACGCCCCACCCGGTCGAGCCTGCCGCAGACGAACCTGCTTCCGATGAGCACGCAAGGCCTATGGCTTGAAGCACCTGGGCCTGCTCTTCAAGAAATGGACACTGCTGCTGGTGTTGTTCCTCAAGCCCCTCGGCTTCTGGGGAGCCGGCGCGGTGGCACTGATCGACTCAAGCACGATCCCGGTGCCGATGGACCTGTTGCTGGCGACCTACATGTGGAACGATCGCCGGCATGCCTGGCTGTACGTGTTGATGGGCGCGCTGGGCTCCGCGATTGGCGGCCTGCTGCCGTTCCTGCTGGGTCGTGCCGGGGGCGAGATTTTCCTGCTGAAGCGCATCGACCGCGAACGGTACGAGCAGCTGCGCAACAAGTTTGAGCAGCAGGAGTTCCTGGCCCTGCTGATCCCCTCGATGCTGCCACCGCCCACGCCCTGGAAGCTCTTTGTCTTCTCCGCGGGCGTCTTCGAGATGCGGCTGGTGACGTTTCTGCTCGCGGTTTTCCTGGGCAGAATCGTGCGCTTCGGTCTGCTTGCCGTGCTGACGGTTCGCTACGGACCGGAGGCAGTCGGCGTTGTTGGGCACCTTGCCCACCAGCATGCCCATGGGCTGCTGACAATTCTTGGCCTGGCGCTGCTGGGCATCGTCCTCTATGCGGTGCGGAAAGGGTCTGCGCGGCGCACCTCGCTTCCTGCTGCACGGAAGCGCTCAGGCGAGTTTGAGAATTAGCGTTCCTCGCTGTCCCGGGTCGTGCGCGCCTGCAGCAAAGGCGCCTGGGTCAGGCTTGCTTTTGCTTTGGCAAGCGGCTCCAGGTGGTTCGACAGGAGCCCTCGAAGGCCTTCGCGCTCGCTGCTGTCGAGCGCGGAAATCGGGACCACGTTATAAAGGCCTTTGTGCTTCCTCTGTAGAAGCACGATGTGCTCGCCCTCGCGAAAACCCGCGTAGTTGACCCATGGTTGAAAGCCATGGGCGCCATTCGGCCCGTCGAGCTGCACGCCGCTTGCAGCGAGGGTGAGAACGTCCGGCAGCGACGCGTCGAGGGTAGCCACTGCCTCTCGCGTCCCCTTGCGGTAGCGATAGAAGGAGAAGCCGCCAATGACTACCAGGATCAGAACACGGATGATGACGACCTGGGGCGCGATGGGCTGGTGGCGTACGAAGGACTGGAAAAGGATGACCAGGACGACGGCGGAGTAAAGGATCAGACGGAAGTAAGACAGAACCATCCGGAGCGCGTATCCGCGGGGCCGTATAAAGCGGCTTGCCTCCTTGATCTCCGCCTCGCTGAGCTTGCCGGGAAACTGCATACGCCCTTATAGCAGAGCGTTTCCGGTTTCCGTTCAGTCGATGAACACGTGATTGACCGAACGTCACCAGGCTGCAGAAGCATACCCATGTTGGTTCAAAGCAGGGGTCAGACGGTGCAGCTCAGCCCCGCTCAATCGCTTCGCCGACCTGGAAGATGGTCGCTTCATCGAAATGACTACCGAGCACCTGGACCCCGATCGGCAGACCCTGGCGCGAACAGCCCGCCGGCACCGACAGGCCACAAATACCAGCGAGCGAGGCGGTCACGGTGTAGATATCGGCGAGGTACATGGCCAGCGGGTCATCGGACTTCTCGCCCAGCCGAAACGCGGGCGTGGGCGCGACAGGGGTGACGATGGCGTCGACCTCAGTACCGAAGAGGCGCTGGAAGTCCTGGGCGAGGAGTCGCCGGACCTGCTGGGCCTTCCTGTAATAAGCATCGTAGTAGCCGGCGGAAAGGGCGTACGTGCCGAGCAGGATACGTCGCTTGACCTCGGCACCGAAGCCGCCGTCGCGGGACTCGCGGTACATGCCGGAAAGCGAAGCAGCCCCGGCAGCCCGGAAGCCGTAGCGTACGCCATCAAAACGAGCCAGGTTGGAGCTGGCCTCGGCGGTGGCGATCAGGTAGTAGGCAGGTACGGCGTAGCGAGTATGCGGGAGCGAAACCTGCTTGATCTCGGCGCCGGCTTCGTGAAGCCCGTCGATGGCGCGCTCCACTGCCTCGCGCACCTCCAGGTCCAGGCCTTCAGCGAAATACTCCTTCGGGACGCCGATGCGCAGCCCGTTGATTCCCTGCTCCTGTGCGAGCAGCCCCCCATAGTCGGGTACAGGACGCTGCGACGAGGTGGCATCCATGGGATCGTGGCCCGCCAGGACGCCCAGTACGGTGGCTGCGTCGCGAACCGAGTTGGTAAACGGTCCCACGCGGTCCAGTGAGGAAGCGAACGCGATCAGTCCATAGCGGGAAACACGGCCATAGGTTGGAAGCAGGCCGACCACACCACAAAAGCTGGCCGGCTGCCGGATGGAGCCGCCGGTGTCGGAGCCGAGCGAGACCACAGCCATGCCCGCGGCAACCGCCGCAGCCGAGCCACCCGAGGAGCCGCCGGGTACGTGATCCAGCGAGTGCGGGTTGCGGGTGGGACCGAACGCCGAGTTCTCGTTCGACGAACCCATGGCGAATTCATCGCAGTTGAGCTTGCCGAGGGTGACAGCGCCGGCATCTTCGAGCCGCTGTACCGAGGTCGCGGTGTATTCCGCGACGAAGTTTTCAAGGATGCGCGAGCCGGCAGTAGCGGGCAGGCCGGCGACGGTCAGGGCATCCTTGATGCCGACAGGGATGCCGGCAAGCGGGGGCAGCGTATCGCCCGCCGCTACCAGGGTGTCGATGCGCCCGGCCTGCTCCATCGCGCGGTCCTTTGCAAGCGACAGGAATGCATGCACCTGCGGGTCGCGCTCCTCGATCGTGCGAAAGCATTGCCCGGCAATATCCTGCGCCGAGGCGGCACCGCTGGTGATAGCCGCGCGAATATGCGGGATGGTGAGGGTGTTGTCGGGTGCGTTCGGACCTGGTGTGCTGCGCGATGTAGCCATGCTTGGTTTGGGTTTCCTTTTCCTGCTCAGGCACCGTGGCCCGTGGCCGGGCTGCAGCTTTCACTGCGGGGCACCGGCCCCACTTCAGCGCTCGATCACCTTGGGAACCTTGAAGAAGATGCCGTCTGTGGCCGGCGCGCCTTCCATGATCAGCGCACGGGGGAGCGAAGGCCGAGGCTCATCGGCGCGGAGGTTTGCTGCCTCAACCAATGCGGCCTGCTCCGCTCCGGCGGCGAGGCCTTCGTCGGGAAAGAGTTCTGACACATGGGTCAAAGGGAGGACGCCGGTGGTATCCAGCTGCTGGAGCTCGGCGACATAGCCGAGGATGCTCCCGAGGTCCGCGCCGAAGTGGTCCAGCTCCTCGGGCGTGAGCGCCAGGGCGGCGAGCGACGCGACATGCTCGATCTCGGCGCGGCTGATGGATGTCGGTTCGCTCATCTGCTCCTCGTTTGGCGGCCACCGGGCTTGCCGCGGCGTTGCCCGGGTACGGAAAGTATAGCTGCTCCTGCAGTGGTCGCCGGGATGCGGCAGAGCGGCGCTGCTACCGTAAGTAGGTGATGGAGACCGACGGCCAGGCAGGTGCGAGGCACGAGACAGCGGGCGCAGAGCGTACGCTCCTGGTCACAGGAGGCTGCGGCTTTATCGGCTCGAACCTGGTGCGCGCCGCGCTGCATGCGGGCGGTGCCGGGCTGCGGCTGGTGAATCTTGACAAGCTGACTTACGCGGGGCGGCTCGAAAACCTGCAGGATATGGCGGGCGACCCGCGATACCACTTCGTGCAGGGCGATATCTGCGACCGGGCAACGGTGGAGCGCTTGTTCCGCGAGTACCAGCCAGATGCAGTCATGCACCTGGCAGCGGAAACCCATGTCGACCGGTCGATCGCGCATCCTGAAGCCTTTATCCGGACCAATGTGGAAGGCACGCTCGTGCTGCTGGAGGCGGCGCTGCACCACTGGACGGAGTTATCCGGCCCCGTGCGCGAGAACTTTCGCTTCCTGCATGTGTCGACAGACGAGGTATACGGCACGCTGCCGCCGGAGGCTGCTCCCTTTACCGAGCAGAGCGCGTATGCGCCGCGCAGCCCCTATGCCGCATCGAAAGCGGGAGCCGACCACCTGGTCCGCGCATACAGCAATACCTATGCGCTGCCGGTGATCCTCAGCAACTGCGGCAACAACTACGGTCCCTTCCAGATGCCGGAGAAGCTG
>CAXTEW010000227.1:0-4590 GCA_964243175.1 uncultured Acidobacteriaceae bacterium | reverse complement strand
CACGTCCCAGGCACGGATCTTGCCGCGATAGCGCCCGGCCACGGTGTGGATGTGCTTGACCAGGTAGTCTTCCGCATTCCCCTTCGTGACTGTCGAGGCGAACCAGGCTGGCAGCTGCTCGTGCCAGCACAGGTTATGCCCGCGGATGGCCATGCCATGCTGCTGGGCAAAGGCGACCAGCTTGTCGGCGTCATCAAAGAAAAATCGGTCCGGCGCCGGCCGCATAGGGCCCCACTTCATCGCGTTCTCAGCGACCACGATGTTGTACTGCTCCGCGATCGTGCGCTGGTAGGCGGGATCGCGGTCCAGCAGCCCCACGTTGACGGCGGTTCCGACAAACAGCTTTTTCGCAGCGGCATGCGCCTTCAGAGAGCCGGCGCCTGTAATCGCACCCACGGCCTGCGCCCGCAGCAGCGGTGGCACCATGCCCGCCGCCAGCCCGGCAATTCCTGCTCCCAGCATCTGCCTGCCAAACGCCCGCCGTGTTCCCATCTGGTCTATCCTCCCGCACACGCTTACGCGAGAACCCTACACGAGCACGCAGAAAGGGCGACCCGCAGGCCGCCCTTGCTTGTGTTCCCCGACCGGCAAACTAGACTGCTGCCTTGACTTCTCCAACGTGCGACGAGAGGTAATCCAACTGCTGCACCTTGCCCTGGGTGACGTCATTCGTGTCGCCGGCAAGAACGACCTTGGTGTCCGCAAAGCCCATGAAGCCGAAAATGGCCTGCAGGTATGGCGACTCCGCGTTGTACTTCTCTGCGGGGCCGCCAGCCGAGTAGTTGCCGCCACTGGACACGATAAAGGTGGCCTTCTTACCCTTGGCCAGCCCCTCATAGCCCTTTTCGCTGACATTAAAGGTTTTGCCAAAACGCACGATGTGATCGATATACGCCTTCAGGTTGGCGGGCACAGCGAAGTTGTACATCGGTGCCCCAATGACTACCTCGTCCGCCTCGAGCAGCTCGGCAACCAGTGCATCCGAAATCCTGATCGACTTCGCCTGCTGCGGAGTGTGCTGCTCTGGTGCACTGTACGCGCCGCCAATCCACTCGATGTCCACAAACGGGAGCTCAGTCGTGAGCAGATCGCGGCGGATGATCTTGCCGTCCGGGTGCTTGCCCTTCCATTCATCGACAAAGGCCGCGCTAAGCTTGCGTGAGATGGAATAGTCGCCGCGTGGGCTGGAATCGATATGTAGCAGTGTTGGCATAGTCCTCCTTGAGGGTCCGGTCTCGCACATGTGTGTGATGACACAGATTCTTTCAACCAAATGGATGCGGCGACCTGGTGGCAGGATGCGGCTTTCTTGTGAAGAGCCTGCTGAAGGCGGCGCTGCTTCTGCAGGCGTCCCTCGTGCCAGCATAGTCCCGGAGCCAGGATGGCGATCCATCTGTCGCAGGGGCCGCCGAGCAGAGCTGCGGACGCAGGGAAGCGCTCACAGCGCTTGAAATCCTCCGCGCAGGCCCGCGAACCGGGCGCCCGACGCATGGCCACCGTCTTTCCGCAGACCACGCCAGTTGGGAAGAGTTGCCTGCGTCTTCTATAATCGGACTTCGCTGAAGCTTGCTCTGATTTCTGCTGTAGCCGAGGGTGTGCCTATCTTTCCCGAATACCGTGGGAGTCAAACTCCCCCTAGCCTTACCCGCCGGAGTGCGCGTGCGTCGCGCCGCCTGCGTTCCATCGCTTCTCTGCTTCTCTGCTTCTCCGTTGTCCCGGTTACGTTTACGGTTGCGCAGGCACAGTCACAAGCACAAGCACCGACGAACATCATCACCAGCATCCGGGTGATCGGCAATCGCCGTATCCCGAAAGAGACAGTCCTGGCACGCCTCTTTTCCCGTGAAAACGAAGCGTACGACCCGGCCACGGTCGAGCGCGACTTCAACTCGCTGTGGAACACGAACTACTTTGAAGATGTGCGGATCGAGCGGGAAGACACGCCGAAGGGCGTCGTCCTCGATATTTACGTCAAGGAAAAGCCCACCATCCGCGAGATCAACTACAAGGGTCTCAACTCGATTACGCAGTCTGACATCCTGGACGCGTTCAAAAAAGCCAAGGTCTCGCTCGCGCAGGAGTCGCAGTACGACCCGACCCACATCGCGCAGGCAGTCACCGTCATCAAGGAGCTTGAGTCCGAGCACGGCCACCAGTTCGCCAGCGTGCGCACGGATGTGAAGGTCATTCCGCCATCGAGCGTGCAGGTTAACTTCGCCATCAAGGAAGGCCCCAAGGTCAAGGTCGGCAACATCACCTTCACCGGCAACGAGCATGTGCCGTCGCGCCTGCTGCGCGCCTCGATGAAGAATCTGAAGCCGATCGGCGTGCCGAACTCCATCTTCCTCGAGAACCTGTTCGCCAAGACGTACGACGCGACCAAGCTCGAGGAAGATACCGAGCGGGTACGCCAGGCCTATCGCGATCGCGGCTACTTCCGCGCGGAAACCGGCGAGCCGGAAACGCACATCCGCAACGAAGGCGGCCTGTCTCTATTCACCTTCCGTCCCAAGGACGGCAAGGACATGGACATCCACATCCCGATCACGGAAGGGGCGCGCTACCGCTTCTCGGGCATCACCTTTACCGGCAACAAGGCCATTTCGAACACCAAGGCACTGCGTGCGCAGTTCGTGATGAAGGATGGCGACTGGTTCGACGCGACCGCGTTCGGCAAGGGCCTCGAGAACCTGAAGAAGGCCTACAACGGCTTCGGTTACATCAACTTTGCGCCCGTACCGACGCCCAAGTATGACGAGGCCAACAAGACCATCGGCTTCAATATCGACATTGATGAAGGCAAGCAGTTCAAGGTGTCGCGCATCGAGTTCCAGGGCAACAAGATCACGCGCGATTTTGTCATCCGGCGTGAGCTGCTGATTGAAGAAGGCCAGGTGTATAACTCACGCGCCTGGGAAGCCGGGCTGCAGCGCCTGAACCAGCTGGAGTATTTCGATCCGCTCAAGGTAGACCAGGACACAGAAACCCACCAAAACGCAGAGGCCGGCACGGTCGACTTGCTGCTGAAGGTGCATGAGAAGGGTAAGAACTCGATCGGGCTCAATGGTGGCGTGAGCGGCCTATCCGGCTCGTTTCTGGGCTTGAACTACCAGACCAACAACTTCCTGGGCCTGGGCGAAACCCTGTCGGTGCAGGCCAGCGAGGGCAACCTGGCGCGTAACCTGAGCTTTGGGTTCAACGAGCCGTACCTGCGCAACAAGCCGATCAATGTGGGCTTCCAGGTCTTCTCGAACAAGACGGATTACAACTCCAACAAGAGCTATGGGCTGTCGAATGCCGGCGCCTCGTCAGCGACGCAGAACAGCAACAACGCCACCAACTCTCTGATCCAGAATTACAACCAGTCCTCGACCGGCTTCTCGCTTTCGGCGCAGTATCCGCTGCGGCGTTCGTTCAAGCGCGTCGGCATCACCTACTCCTGGAACCGCGCCGCCGTGACGGCCTTCAGCGGCGCCTCGCAGAACCTGTTCCAGACCCTCGCCTTCCGTTCCGGCATCCAGGGGCAGAATGCGCTGACCGGCATCGTGACCAGCCAGGCGCAGCTGTCCTACTCCTGGAACCACCTGGACTCAAGCTTCGCCCCGCGCTCCGGCTCGCAGCTGCAGGCGCTGTTCCAGATCGCCGGGCTGTACGGCAATGTTCGCTACATCGCGCCGGTGCTTGAGTTCAAGCAGTGGCACCCGATGCGCTTCTACCACTTCGACCAGACCGGCCGGAATGCACTCGGCTACCGCTTCCAGCTGTCCTACATCCAGGGCATCGCGGGGGACGTGGCGCCGCCATTCCAGCGCTTCTACACTGGCGGCGAGAGCGACCTGCGCGGCTTCGATATCCGCTCGGGCACGCCCTACGCCTTCATCCCGACGCGCGTGCTGTTTAACCTAACCAACCCGGATGGCACCCCGGTTTCGCTGCAGCCGGGCGCGCCGCAGACCGGCCAGGCCGTGCAGGTGCCGCTGCCGGTCTACGGCATTGTTTCGGCCGGCGGCGACACCTCGCTGATCAACAACATCGAGTATCGTATTCCGCTGGTCGGGCGGACGGCCGCGCTTGAGCTGTTCAATGACTTCGGCATCAACGTGGCGCTCAACAAGAACCAGCTGCGCCAGAGTCCGCAAGGTATCGCCAACCTTGATTCGCCGCTGTACGGCTGCCGCTCCTACGTCAACGGCGCCTGCCAGGGTGGCGTGCTCATCCACTTCGACAACAATGTCCGGCCGATCTACGGGACCAACTTTGTTCCCCGCGACTCGATCGGCGCCCAGATCTCGGTGCTGCTGCCGATCGTCAACGCGCCATTCCGGATCTACTACGCGTATAACCCGCTCCGGCTCGACAAGGCCGTTCCCGGGCAGAACCTGATCACGCGGCAGCTCTTCCCGGAAGGCAGCGCGGGTGACTTCACGTATGCCCAGGCGACCCAGCTGTATGGCTCGCTGTACCAGCTGCGAGAGCCGGCGAAGACCTTCCGCCTGACCGTCGGGACTACGTTCTAGCTCGGGAAGCCCCGACCCGGCTTTCTGCTGGCACGAAATTACCTTCTGCAGGCACAAACAGAAAGGCCAGGCT
>CAXTEW010000226.1:0-4592 GCA_964243175.1 uncultured Acidobacteriaceae bacterium | reverse complement strand
CCTTCTGCCCAAATCGTCATGATGACGCCTTTTCCCGGCACAGTCGACTTCGGCCGCTGGGAGAAGGAGCAGGCCAAGGCGCCGGAGCTGGTGGGCGACGTGCCGATCACGCGCTACTGGCTGATCCCGACAGAAACGCGGCCGAAGATGTTTACGCCACACCCCACCATGAGCTCGGACGAGATCCGCGAACGCACCCAGACTGTGTGGGACAAGTTCTACAGCTGGCCGGCAGTGTGGGAGCGGTCTGCCTGCACGCCAAATTTGAAGTCGCGTATCGCCTTCTGCTTCCTGTCGAAGCTCTACCGGCAGATGTATGCGGGGACAGGCATTTCTACGGACAGCGCGCGCAGAAAGAAGTCCAAGGTCATGGCGCGGTTCATGGCGAAGCAGACCAAGAGGCTGTTCAAGGCCAAGCCGATGCCTGGCCTCCAGTCGCCTGCCTGGGATATCAGCTATACGCCGCCCGCTGTTGAGCAGACTGCTTTTATGCAGCCGGAGCTGAAAGCCAGTCCCTTTGTGCTGATGCCTCGCAGCTAGTTTCCGCCGATGCTCTTTTCAACCGGGGAGTCATCCTGAGCCGAGTCGAAGGATGACCCGCGGTTGTTTTGCGTACTCCCGCGCACAACCACGAGCGGGCACTCCTCAGCCACGAACACCCGAAAGAACACCCGCCACGAAGTGGCTGCCAGCCGCACAGGCGGTCTACCCCTGTGCGCCGGCAGCCCCGGCCTGCTCGTGCGCGTGGTAACTCGAGCGCACCAGCGGTCCGCTCTCCACATGCCGGAAACCCATACCCAACGCTTCGGTCTTCATATACGCAAACTCTTCCGGCGTGTAGTACCGGGCCATCGGCAGGTGATCGCGTGAGGGCCGAAGATACTGCCCGATCGTCAGCACATTGACGCCAGCCGACGCGAGATCGCGATACACAGCGAGCAGCTCGTGCATCTCTTCGCCGAGGCCGACCATCACGCCCGACTTCGTTACCATGGCCGGCGCAAGCTCTTTCGCAAACGCGAGCAGGCGCAGCGTGCGCTCATAGCGGGCCCCTGAGCGGACAGCGCGATAGAGCCGCGGCACAGACTCGGTATTGTGATTCAGGATTTCAGGACGCGCCTCCACCACGATGCGGATCGCATCCTCGTTGCCCTGGAAGTCAGGAATGAGCACCTCGACCTGGCAGCCGGGCGCCTGCAGCCGTATCTGCTCGATGACTTCAGCGAAGATACGCGCACCTCCCAGGACATCATCATCCCGGTTGACGCTGGTGATGACTGCAAACTTCAATTCAAGCTGCGCGACAGCTTCTGCTACGCGCCGCGGCTCATCCAGGTCGATTGGCTCTGGCCTGCCTTTTGGCACCGCGCAAAACCCGCAGCGGCGGGTACACAGATTGCCCAGCATCATGAAGGTTGCGGTGCGATGCGACCAGCACTCCCCGATATTGGGGCAGTGTGCCGACTCGCACACGGTATGGAGGTTGAGCGAGCGCGCCAGCTTCTTCAGGTCGTGATAATTCTCGCCTGAGGGTGCCCGTGCCTTCAGCCACTCCGGCTGCGGCTCGCGCCGCTTCGGCGTCAGGTCAATCTGGACAAACTCGGCATTGTGCGCAACCGTGGCCATCGCCTTCTAGTGTAATCGCGCGATGAGCGCCGGATGCCCCCATGATCACCTGGCTTCATGTGCCGGGTCCGCATGGCGGCATGCACGGCAAAACAAGGGCAGCCAGCATGGCTGACTGCCTTGTGCATACATGCAGAGGAAACTACGCGGTCGCTGCGTGTGCGTGCGCTGCTTCCTGGTTCACCTGCGACTCGCCGATCTTGGTCAGCTTCTCATCGCCGCCTTTGCTGTCTTCCAGGTTTTCCTGGAGTTCGCGCGCAGCATCCTGCTTGCCGATCAGACCTGCGTACTGGTGCATGGATCCATACGAGGCTATGCGGTACATCTGTTGCTGATTCGCTGCAACGATCAATGCTGCGTCACGCACAGCCGAAGGATCGGTGTTCGCGATCATGTTTTCTACTTCCTCGATCATCGCCTTCGCGATCGGGTTGCTGTTGCTCTTCACTTCCCTGCCAAGCTTCTTGAAGGTGTTCTGGATACGCTCCGCATACTGCTCACCCTTGGCGGCGCTCTTCTCAAATGCCTGCTTCAGCTCCGGATTCGACGAAGCCTCGGCCATCTTGGTCGCTTCCTTCGAAACCTGCTGCTCGAAATCATGAACGTACGTGAGGCCTGTGTAGAGCAGATCATCAATGCTTTGCATCTTCATGGCGAGTTGCGTCTCCTGGTTCTCTGTGGGTTCTTATCTAGGGCCGGAATGGATGCGCCGCTTCTGCGCGTCGGTTACTTACTGGTGAGTGAGGTGGCATCCCGGCGCATGGAGTTGTCACCCTGCTGGCGCTCCACTTTTGATTGTCTGAATACCGCCGTGCCGCACCGGCGCGGGCTTCCGGCAGATAGGCAGGCGGCCAGTTGTAGTGACCATGCATCCAGCGACAAGCGCCTGCCTCGTGTTCGCCGCACCTGCAGGCATGGCTGGGCGGCAGGCAGATGCCTAGGACCCGGCCACTACCTCGTATGTTTCTGTTTGCTCGAGTCGTGCGGCGAAGCGACCCCTCGGAAACAGGGAGGGATGCAGCAGGCGACCTATCGGCGATGGCAGTGTGAAACCTGGGGATTGTCGGAGACGCGCTATTCTGGACCGCATGGATTGCATTTTCTGCAGGATCGCGTCAGGTGAGCTGCCGGTACCGATCCTTTACCAGGACGACCAGGTCGTTGCTTTTCGCGACGCCGCGCCACAGGCGCCATCACACTTTCTGATCATTCCCCGTATGCACCTGCGCTCACTGGCCCATACGACCGACGAGCATGCCGCGCTGCTTGGACACTTGCTTGCGACCGCCGTGAAACTTGCGGCCGAGCATGGGCTGGAGCAGGGATACAGAGTTGTGATCAATACCGGGGAGCATGGCGGCCAGACAGTCGATCATCTCCATTTGCACGTAGTCGGCGGCCGCGCTTTCGGCTGGCCACCTGGCTAGAGTATCGGCGCCGACACGCTGGCCAAGCCGACGCGCCTGAGCGAAGCCGAAGGGCCTGCGTTGGCCCCTACCGCACCAACATGGGCAGCGATGCCATTGCCCCATGGGTTACAACAAAACCGCTGCACCTGAGCCCTGTGGCGGCCGCACTTAGGCCTCGATCATCTCTTCCTTCTCATCAAAACCGTGACGCCTCAGCAGATTCGGCAGGTTTTGCGAGAAAGCAGAGCGCGGCATCACGGAATCGCAACCAGCCTCTACAGCCTTCAGCTTCAGGTCCCCCTGGATATGCTGCAGGTAACC
The DNA here is from genome assembly GCA_964243175.1 of uncultured Acidobacteriaceae bacterium. Taxonomy (GTDB): domain Bacteria; phylum Acidobacteriota; class Terriglobia; order Terriglobales; family Acidobacteriaceae; genus EB88. The sequence continues at coordinate 1,236 of CAXTEW010000226.1, read as the reverse complement.
AATGATCGAGGTTGCCCGCTTCAGTTTCGCCTTGAGCTTGGGAATGGTCGTCAGTGGTTTGGCGTTCGCATTATTGAGATCAAACACGATCAGTGACGGGCGATCGGCCTCGGCAACATCGGTGATCGCGGCGAGCGCTTCTTTCTCAGCCTTGGCGAACTGTACTTTCACGCCGAGCTTGCGGGCCGTCTCCTGCATTTTCGCGACGACGAACAGGTCTTCGATAAAACAAATGATGCGGCTTGGCGCATCCTCCCGGATGATTCCCGCGACTGGCTCCGCTTCAGGGGAGTCGTTGCGCCCGTTGATATTCCCATTGGCGTTGCTGCCGCGGAAGTCCATCGTCGATGGTGGTCCATCGGCTATATTCCCATTGGCCGCGCGATAGGAGTGGTCCATCGGGCCCACAAAGCTGGTCGGCCCGCGGCGCCCAAACTTCCCGCCTTTGCGGCGACTCCCATTCCCGTTACTATCCTGCGCAGGCTCGGTGCCGTACCCCCCGCGAGCACCTTCCCGGTTGCCATCGGGGCCTTCGCTGCGGGCCCTGACTCCGCCGCCACCCTGGCGAGCCTGGCGGCTGCGATTTTGCCCATTCGCACCATTGCCCGGCTGCGGCGCACTGCTGCCTGCTCCCGAACGGCCGCCTTCCGCGCTGCCGCCATGCTTGCGACCGCCCTTGCGCTTGCCGCCGCCCTGCACGTGGCCATTGCTGTTTTGCTGGGGCGCCGGTGCCTGCAGCGCAGGGGCTGCCTGTGGAGCCGCCTGTGGCGCAGCCTCGATCGCACCATCGTCGCTGCCGCCTACGGCCGAAGCGTTCGCGGGTACCGTTCCGGCCGGGCCTTTGCCCTTGCGGCGACGCCGTCGTCGCCGGCCGCTGCTGCTAGGTTGTGCCCCGGCGGGCTGGGTGCCGTTGCTGTCCCCTGCCGCCTGTGCCGGAGCAGCCATGCTGCCAGCGCCATGTCCATCATCCCCATAGTGGGGGTTGGACCCAGTTTTCTCTGTGCTCATTCGTGCACGTCCCTCGTGCGTACCCTGCTGCCCCGGTGGATGGAGCGCGTACCTGTCTGCTTCTTGATCAGCGATTGTCGGCCTGGTCTCTGTCTAAACCCGCAGTAAGCGACATCTGCAACCGGAGTTTGGACAGGACACGTAGACTGCGCAAGTGCCAGGGAGCATGCGTCCCAACTCGACTAGGGGTATAGAGGCTGGTTCTCGAAACAGACGATTGTTGCCCGT
>CAXTEW010000225.1:0-4610 GCA_964243175.1 uncultured Acidobacteriaceae bacterium | reverse complement strand
CGCTAATACACTAACTGGCTGCGGTTGGTATTCCCGGCAGTGCCGACGCCAGCCAGGGTGAAGTTGAAGCTTTCCACATTTTCATCCTGCGACGAACCGGCCACATACACACGGCGATATTCAAGTGTGACGCCACAGCAGTTCCAGTTATAGGTGGCCTGGGCGCCGCCGTATTCGAGACGGCTGTTGACAAAGTCGTAGCCACCATTCAGGCCGGCGCTGAGGCCAGGCTTGATGTCGTACCCATAGCCCAATAGAAACTGCAGCTGACTGTAGGAGGTAAGGGGCTCGTGGCGGCTGACCTGCTCGGCCAGTACAGCGAGAGTCGCCGGCGGCTGCGCCAGGAACGCATTGCTCTGCGACTGCAGGGCGTTCAGGCGGTCCTCTGCAAACGATGCGAAGTAGTTGCCATTGCGCAGGGTGGAGTAGACATTGCTGTTGTCGAGATGGCCCGCCTTGGTGTCGTAATCGATGTCCCAGCCCAGCGTGACGTGCTCGCTGCTGTGATAGGCCAACCGCGAGACGATGGGCGAATAATCACGCGGCGCAAACAGGAACGAAATGCCCGATAGGTCGAGCGTCGAATCGAGCACATTGCGGCGGAATGAACCGACAGCGCCGCCGAATGTCGGGTCGAAGAAGTGAGCGGCCGTCAGGTCCCAGCTGATCCACGCGTTGGTACCCGACGTGCTGCCATCCGCAGGGGTGGCGCACTCGCGATAGTCGATGGGCAGGTAGATTCGGCCGGTGACCGGCGGCGGGACAGGCTTGTTCTCGCAGGCGGGAGTGGGGTTGCTGCCTGGCGCAGGAACGGCATTCGCCCGGCGGAAATAAAAGCGCTGCGCGAGGGAGAACTTGAGCTCGTTGGTATTACTGACGACATCCGTCGAATCGAAGCGCAGGATGGACGGAAAATTGCCGATGCCGCTGCGATAACTATAGGTAATTTCCGGCGCGATGACGTGCCGCATCTCGTTGCCGAGATACTTCGAGAGCCAGGGCGTGCTGAAGTCGCGCTCCATCACCGGCGGGCGCAACTCAAAGCCGCCTTCGAGAGCCTCACGGTTGGCGCTGCCATTGCGATAGATCGGAATGTCCAGCCCCGGCGACTGGCTTCTGGAATAAAAGGTCTCGCGCAGACCTACCTGGGGACGGAAGTTCCAGCCATCGAAGTGCAGGGGAAGTGCGATGGTCGGATGAGCATCGATACGGCCGACCTCCTGCGCCGTCTCGAACTTGGCTTCGCCTGGAACACCCGGTTCGCGCCGGTTCAAGCCGCCGACTGAGCCATCGAACTGCCAGGTGAACGGTGTGCGTCCGAGGTAGCGGGATAAAGTGTTGTAATCCAGCTCGGGCTGGTGCGAGATCAGAATGTCGTTCCCGGCGGCGGTGCTCTGGTAGCTGGTGTAGCGCGAGAAGTCGAAGCTCTCCGAACTGCCGTTGTCTTCGTTGCGGGTCACGAAGGCCGTCGAATCCACCTGCGAGGCAACGGAGGCGGCGAAGCTGGTCGCGAAGGTGTTCCGGTAGAGGTAGGAGCTGAGATATTCGAGGCTCGAAACGGCACGGGTGTGGTCGTCGAGTTGTCGCCGGCCATTCACAACAACGTCCGCGCCACTCACGTTCAACTTGTCATCGAGGGCGGTAAAACGGATGTCGGCATAGTTTTCATCGCGACCCTTGTAGCGAAACTCGCCGCTGGGCGACCAGCCACGTTTGGACCAGTAATCAAGCCCGACGGTCAGGTCCATACTGCGGTTCAGCACCAGGAAGAATCCCTCGCCAAGCACTGTGCCCTTGATGGTCGAGTTCTCATAGACGGGGACAAGCAGGCCGCTCTGGCGATCACTTTCTCCCACTGGATGCGTGACGTACGGCAGGTAGATGACCGGGAAATGGAAGAGGCGGAAGGCTCCGTTCTTCGCGTAGGCCTTGCCATCGCCTACAAAGATTTCGCCGGCCGTGATGGTCCAGTCCGGCCGTGGCAGACTGCAGGACGTCATACTGCCGTCGATGATCTTGAACTTCCTCGGGCCCTCCTGGATGACCACGCGCCCCTGGAAGATGAAGGGATTGATGCCGGTGTAGACCGCTGTGCGACGGACTGCGGCCGTCCGCATGCCGACGCTGCCGATCACTTGGTAGAAACGCGCCGAGTCCACATCCACGTTGACGGTGCCGTGGTCGGCCTGGATCATCTCGTCGCCGGGCGCCTCCAACTGCAGGTGGCCGCTGGCTTCGATATCGCCCGTGTCCTGGTTGTAGTTCACCTTGTCCGCGCGCAGAACGTAACTGCGATAACGGACGGTCACTTCACCTGCCAGCGTGTAGGTATGGCCATTGATCTGCTGCTGCGCTGCTTCGACATGGACGGGAGTGCCGGTGGGCGAGGCCGGTACCGGCACTGCCTCGGGGATAGGATCGCCGTTGGCATCAAGAACGGGCGGGACATCCGGCAGCTGGTCGTCGTTCATCGACACCGGATTTGTAGATCCCGAATTTGTAGATCCCGCATTTGTAGATGGAGTCGAGGCCGGTGGTGGGTTTTCCGATGAAGCGTTTTTCGGGGAAGCAGACGAAGAAGCCGCGGTTGCCGGGGATTCCTGCCGGGGTACTTGGTTGGTCAACGCGTGCAGGTTACCCGGCGAGTGACACAGGCAGAGCAGCGTGATACACAAAAAGGTGCGGAGACTCATTAGCGGGGCTTCCTCAGCATAGCAAACGCTGGGTGCCTTTGCCGGACGAGCAACCGCCGCTCTGGTAAGAAGAAAACCTGTCTGCTACGACCGCCGTCGCGCCTTTGCGCGCGCCAGAGGGGGCAATGATGACTTGGTTTCTCCGCTGCCTCATTTTCGGCTTCAACCGCGTTGCGGGATATCCCACAAACGTGGCTGAGGAAAACATAACGCGCACCAGAGATGCGAACCAAAGAGGATGGGGTCAAGCGTGAGTACTGTTCCCAGTGAACTGGAGCAAGCCGCGAATGGAACGATGGGAGCAATCCCTTATGCCGAACCAGCCTGGAAACAGGAGCTGAACCATAAGCTGGCGGCTGCGCGTGCCCGCAGGCAGGGTCATCAGCCGCAGGGCGATGTCCACCAGGCCAGTGAAGATGCCGTCGCGGACGAGGCGAAGTCCAGGGCAGCGCGCGTGGCCGCGGCAGTGGCTGCCCGCTATGCGCAGGCTCCCAGCTACAAGGAGTATCTCGCTTCCGAGGTGCGCGCAGCCATGATGGCCGCCGTTGCCGCCCAGGCCGCGGCAAACCATGCCCGTGCCGCCGCTGATGCCATCTATGAGGAGATGAACAGCGCGCAACTGGCCGCCCCGGCAGTAGAGTTCAGCGAGAACGAAGCCGCTGCTCCTGTCGCTGCTGCCACGCGTGCACTGCCCGCGCCCGAGAGAGCGCAGGCCGGGGATTCGTGCCCGCCGCGCGTCGACCACGGGGCCTCCGGCTTCCGTTACGCCAGGCCAGCAGTACCAGCCGAGTTAAATTCGAATGAAGTCGCACGTTCCTTGCAACCAGCGGCGCCAACTTTGTCAGACCCGGTGCAGGAAGCCCTGGTGACACCGGCGACGCCTCTACCAGCCAAACTGCTGGAGTTCCCTCGTGAACTGGTAGCTGCCAGGAAGGCGAGGCCGCGCCACGCAGAGGGACCGCTACGTGACCCTGCGACCCCCGAGCCTGGCCAGTTGCGCATCTTTGAGGTGGAACAGTCTGCCACATCGACCAGGGGAGAGGCGCCACCAAAGGCGACGGAGTGGAGTTCCATCCAACTGGACGCCTATCCCGACGAAGCCTACGCACGCAACGGCCAGGCAGAACGAAATGCCACTTTTCAATCAGCGGCAAGTCATACCTCGGCAACCCCCAGAAGACATCCCCAGCCGTACAGTGGCTCGATGGCATCTGCTTATGGTCATGCCAGCCGTAGCCAGGTTGTGGAACATACCTCGCTTCCGGGAGTAGCCGGAATTTCCGACCGGATGATGGCCGGCATCGTTGACGCGGCACTGGTCGGCATCGCCTTCGCATTATTTGTATTGGTATTCGCGACCAGCACGGAGCATCCGCCAACCGGGAAACCAGCGTACATCGGGGCGGCAGTGCTGCTTGCAGCTCTGTACCTGCTCTATCAGTTTCTATTCTTCACCTTTGCCGATGCGACACCGGGTATGCGCTACGCGCGGATTGCCCTGTGCACCTTCGACGACGACAACCCGACGCGCGACGCCATGCGGAAGAGGGTATTTGCGCTGGTGCTGGCTGCCGCGCCTCTCGGCCTCGGCTTCCTCTACGCCATGTTCGACGAAGACCACCTGGGCTGGCATGATCGCATGACGCGGATGTACCAGCGCAGCTACAAGTAGCCGCGCTGGGTCAGGCAGCCGAATAATTTCCGGCCTCGGGAAGCCGATCACTGCCTGCTGCTTTGACATACGCTGTCATGGCCTGCGCCAGCTGCGAATCGACTTCATCAGCGATGGCCATCACGCCCAGCAGCAACAGGCTGAAGTCGATTCTGAACAGGTTGTTCTGCAGTGTCTGGAAGATGCTGACCTGCAGCATGCGCGATTCCTCCACCATCATGGCGGCGCTGTAGCCCTGCTTCCTG
>CAXTEW010000224.1:0-4614 GCA_964243175.1 uncultured Acidobacteriaceae bacterium | reverse complement strand
GCATCGCCTGGGTTCTTTCGATCGTTGGGACACTGATCCTGTTGAAGCTGGTCGACCTCGTTATCGGGTTGCGGGTAAGCCCGGAAGACGAGGCAGAAGGGCTCGATATTACGCAGCATGGGGAAGAAGGCTACGACTACGCGGCCTGACCTCTCGGGACCGTGGGACCGGGAGGCACAAGCCTCTTCTCCGCAGCGCAGGGCGCATACTGGCCACACGAGTGCCGCGAAACGGGCGGCGAACAGGGACCCCGGCGCAAGCGGGGGCAAAGGATGACGATCGATGTACAAGATTGAAGCGATTCTGCAGCCTTCGCGGCTGGACGCGGTCAAGGATGCGCTGCTCGAGGCCGGGATTGAAGGGATGACGATTCTTGAGGCGCGCGGCCACGGCCGGCAGAAAGGCCACACCGAGTTTTACCGGGGACGCGAGTACACGGTTGACCTGCTGCCGAAGATCAAGCTCGAAACGGTGGTGCCGGACGACCTGGTTGAAAAAGCGATCACCGCCATCTCGACCGCGGCCAGAACGGGCAAGATCGGCGATGGCAAGATCTTTCTGACCAAGATTGACGAGGCGATCCGCATCCGCAACGACGAGCGCGGCCCCACAGCACTGTAGGCGGACACCACAGCAGCACAGCGGCAGACGAGAGGCAGGGCGCATGGGAATCGCAGACAGGATGCCGCTGGAGGAGCTTCGCCGCGAGGCCGCGGCGGCGCTCGAGGCTTCGCGCGCCACGTTTCTCCGCACCGAGGATGGGGGTGCCGTGATCCGGCGCCGCAGCGTCGAGGTCGACACGCTGATCCGGCGGATCTGGACAACGGTTCTGGCTGGGCGAGAGCTGCCTGTCGCCTTGTTTGCCCTGGGCGGGTTCGGTCGCCAGGAGCTGTTTCCTTACTCCGATATCGACCTGCTGTTTCTGTGTGCGAATGAAAGCGCCGAGCGGGATGCCCACGAGTTGATCCGTGCCGCGACCCAGGCGCTGTGGGATATCGGTCTGCGCGCGAGCCCGGCGACCCGCACGCTGCGGGAGTGCGAACGGCTGGATGGTGAGACCAACCTGGAATTTGCCATATCCCTGCTGGATCGGCGGCTGCTGTGCGGTGACCTGGTCCTGGGCACCCGTTTTGAGACCGAAGCGCTGACAGCGGTCATGCTGCGCGAAGGTCCAAGCCTGGAAGTTCACCTGGCCGAGGCTGCCCGCACCCGGCACGCCAGGTACGGCGACACGATTTTTCATCTCGAGCCGAATATTAAGGAAAGTCCTGGAGGGCTGCGGGATTTCCATCTCTGCCACTGGCTGCACCTGCTGCGCGGACTGGCCGTGCAGCGGACCTGGCCGCAGCCGCCAGTCGCTGCTGCCGCCGGCACTTTGATCAGGGGTCTGGACGAAAAGTCGGGAGCGGCAACAACCATCCACGCGATGGGCACGGCCCATGCCGCTGGCACAGGGAGGAACGAGCTGGAAAGCGCATTCGCCTTTCTGGCAGCCGCCCGGTGTTTTCTTCACTTCCGCAATGGCCGCGACGACAATGCACTGGACTGGCAGGCGCAGGATGACGCCGCGGCGCAGAGCATCGGGCTGGAAACAACCGGCTCCGTTGACCCGGCCTACTGGATGCGCACCTACTATCGGCACGCGCGCATGGTGTGGCGGCGGGCAACGCTGCTGCTCGACGGCGCCCCGTCCGCTGCACGCAGACCACTGCTGAAGGCGCTGCGCCGGAAGCGGACCGCTATCCCGGGAACCAACTTCTGGGCCGAGGAAAATCGTATATCGCTGGACGCCGGGGCGGCTACGGACGCGGATGCCCTGTTGCGTGTCTTCGCCCATGTGGCCCAGTATGGCTCGCGCTTTACCGAAGATGCCGAGATGCGCATCAGCGAGGCCCTGCCGGCCCTGGCGGTGCACCTGCCGGAAGGGCCCTTCCTGTGGAACTGCCTGCGCGATGTGCTGCTGGCCCCGCATGCGGCCCAGGCGCTGCGCATCATGCATGCACTGGGCCTGCTGGAGCTGGTTCTGCCCGAGTTCCACGGCATCGACTCGCTCGTGGTGCGCGATGCCTACCACCGCTACACCGTCGACGAGCATACCTTCCTCGTCATCGAGAATGTGCATGCCCTGCGCACACCGCGCCATGAGTGGGAGAAGCGCTTCTCCACGCTGCTACCGGAGATTGAGCGCAAGGACCTGCTGATGCTGGCGCTGCTGCTGCACGATACCGGCAAGGCCCGGCGGACCGGTGACCATGCGCACGAGAGTATCGAGCTGGCGGAGCGGGTGTTTGCCCGCCTGGAGTTCGATCTCGAAGAGCGCGATACGGTCCGCAAGCTCATCCGCAACCACCTGGAAATGTCGCAGGCCCTGCGCCGCGACCTGTTTGACCCGGAGAGTGTACGGCTCTTCAGTACTCACGCGCCCGGGCAGCAGCAGCTCAAAATGTTGACCCTGCTCACTTTTGCCGACATCAAGGCGGTACACCCGGATGCGCTGACACCGTGGAAAGCCGAGAACATCTGGCAGCTCTATATCGCGACCGCCAACTTCCTCGATCGCTCTGTCGATGAAAGCCGGTACCACGTGGATGCGGACCCGGTCGTGATGGCGCGGATCCTGTCCCGGGTGGCGGTGCATAGCGGGTTTGCCGGTACCGATCATACCCAGAATGAGGCACTGCGCGTCTTTCTGGAAGGCATGCCGCAGCGCTACCTGCAGACCAGGCTGCCGGACCAGATCGGGGAACATTTCAAGCTGTCACTGCTGCTCGACACAGAGCCGGTGCAACTGGCATTCCGTGCGAATCGGCAAGGCAACGAGGTAACACTGATTACCCGGGACCGCGCGATGCTTTTTGCGGATATGGCAGGCGCCCTGTCGGCCTGGGGCATGAATATTGTCAAGGCGGACGCCTTTTCCAATGCTGCCGGGATCATCCTGGATTCGTTCCAGTTCACAGACCCGTTTCGCACCCTGGAGCTGAACCCGGGCGAGCACGAGCGTTTCCTCGACAGTCTGCGCTCCGCGCTGCAGGGACAGAACGTGGTGGACGGCATGCTCCGTGCACGCCAGCGGCCGCGCCGGGGTGGCGGCACGCTGCCGCGTACCAGGGTCGAACCCCGATTCCACTTTGACCAGGAAAGTTCCAGCCATAGCACGCTGCTGCAGGTGGTGGCGCCTGACTCGCCGGGTCTGCTCCGGTCGCTCTCGTCCACGATTGCGGCATGCGGCTGCAATATCGAAGTGGCACTCATTGATACCGAGGGCGAGGTCGCGATCGACGTGTTCTATCTCACGGCCGAGGGAGGCAAGCTGCCCCGGCAGGAGCAGTTGTGTGTCAGCGAGAGGCTGACCGAGCTGCTGGCGCAGCCACAGCTCGCCCCGGCCAGGGTGACGGCGCTGCCAGCCACTGCAATGGCCAAGCCTGACAGTCTGCAGGCCTAGCGAGCTGCTCCGGGCGCCATATGCGGACACAAAGAAAAGCGCCCCGGAAAGGCGCTTTTCCACCCTGCATACCGCTCTTCAGCGCCAGGGGTACCGCGAAGCGGCATCCCTGCGCCCAGGGCGATTTCAGCTGAACGGGACGGCGGTCGAGGGTTGAAGAATGTCAGGCGACACCGGCCGGCAACGATGGGCGCTCAGCAGGCGACCGACTTCCACTGCCTCGTGGGCAGCGCCTATCGTCTTGTAGCAGCGCGGGCAATGCACAGGCTTGCCAAACGCCACGTTGTGGGCGGAGGACACGTGGGGCGGACGAGCATGAATTGTGGTGATCATGTAATGACTCCTCGGGCTTGTAAGGGCTCTCAGATGTCTGGGATCGCTAGACACATGGCACGTGTATAGCTGACAAAAGTAAGCCAGGTAGTTTTGTGCGAAAACTGCGCTCGGGTGCGATCTTCACTCTTGTGAACCAGGTGCTTTATCTAGTAACCAGTAGTGCTCCTTGTGACGAAGACTTGTCAAGGAGTACTGTTCAGCCGGGAAAGGTCTGATAGAGCTGCAGCGACGCCGTACGGTCCGCTGGGCTTGGGACGGAGGCCGCCTCCTGGCGAGTAAACCGCGCTCCCGCGCTGAGCAGCGCCGCCTGGCAACACCTGCAGGCGACTGTGCGTAAGTCGAGTGAAAGCAGCACAGACACAGGATGGCAGCGTACTACCGCAATCCTTGGTGTGCTCCCGGAGTGAGACGAAGCCGCGACCGAAGCTTACGTGTGAAACCGCTCTCCGCCTTGTTTTCACCTGCTGCTGCGCCTGCGTTTTCCGTGGTAGTCACTGGCGCAAACGTCATTACACAAGTGTTACGAGCGGAACCCCCTGCCGCTGCTAGCCTTTGTTCAGGCCGCACCAAGCCACTGGAATCAGGAGCAGGAATCCTTCATGTCCGTCGAGTTAGAAGACCCCCAGGTAACCGCTACCCCTCTCGTTGAAGTTCACGCAAAACCGCGCGTAGCCCGTCCGGCGGCCGAGCTGCCCATCCTGGGCCGCGCCACACAGGGTGGCTCCATCTCCTGGATCACCACGATCTTTATGGCGATCTTCCACGTGCTCGCGATTGTGGCTCTCTTCTTCTTCACGTGGAAGGGCCTGTTTGCTGCCGTGGTCCTGTATGTT
>CAXTEW010000223.1:0-4632 GCA_964243175.1 uncultured Acidobacteriaceae bacterium | reverse complement strand
TTGCCGGACTTTCGGCTGAAGCTATCGTCCGTGCGGGCGAGGCGCAGTTTCGCGAGAAGCTTCTGATCACGCATCGCGGCCTGAGCGGGCCAGTCGTGTTGCAGGCTTCGTCCTACTGGCAGACAGGCGAGCCAGTGTCGATCGACCTCGCTCCCGGACGCGACTGGACGGCAGCACTCCGAGAGCCAAAGGCACGTCGCGATACGGCAGCAGCGCGTGCAGCCCTGGCGGAGATTCTGCCGCAGCGGCTGGCGACGCGATGGATGGAGCTTTCTCCTCCTGATGGCTGGAGTAATGCGGCCCTGATCGACGCCGATGCGCGGCTGCATGCGTGGATCGTCTCGCCATCCGGCACCGAGGGCTATGAGAAGGCCGAGGTGACGGCTGGCGGGCTCGACACGAACGAGTTGTCCGCAAAAACAATGGAGAGCCGCAAGGTACCGGGGCTCTATTTCATTGGCGAAGTGGTCGACGTCACCGGACACCTGGGCGGCTTCAATTTTCAATGGGCCTGGGCTTCGGGCGCGGCTGCCGGGCGGGCGATTGCTGCCGGCTAAGGAGAAGAAGGTCCTTCGACTTCGTTCAGGCTGACAATCCCGTGGGTGCAACTCCGTTTGCCGGAGGAGCGTCTTCGTTATGGATACGAGTCAGGCAGGCGGGGTGGAGATGGAGATTGAATTCAGCAAACTGATCAATCATAAGGTGATCGTGATTGGTCCGGAGTTTTTCGATAAGGAACGGCTGGAGAATGTACGTTTACTCGGCGTTGAAGCGACCGGCATCTGGATTGAGAGCGAAGAGGTACTGAATCGCATCGTTGAGAAATACCGTGTAAAGCCGTCAGCGCCGGGTCTCGCTTTCTTTATTCCGTTCGCTCACATCACGACCATTCTTGCCAGTTTTGAACCAACGGCCACGGCTTAGCTCCTTGAATGCTTGCTTCCTGCATCCATTTCCAGATGAGGTTTGATATGCGTGCAGAAAAGATATGGCGACTGTGCCTCGCCGTTGCCCTGGTGTCGGCGACAGTGACGGGTTGCCACAGTGCGTCGAACGGGAGTACCACGCAGGGAAGTAGCGGCGACAGCAAGATGAATGGCGGTAATGGTGAGAACAGTGGCAACAATGCCAAGGGTTCGGGCAATGGCGCCTCGAAGAATGCCCAGACACAGGGCGGTCCCTCCACCCAGTTGACGGAGCCGGCGACTTCGACGACCGGTGCGGCGAGTGGACCAAATGCAGCTGACTCCGACAGTGGATCGCCCTCGGCCGTGGCGCACCAGTCGGTCGCGATGCCAGGCGCTCCGGAGCCGACGATCAAGGACAAGCCGACGCAGCAACAAAAGCCGCAGACGGGCCAGGCTCCGCCGCAGTGATTTGCGGCGAATGATTGCAGGCGATGCGGTGAGGATAACGGGGGGAGGCTCGGCTGGAAACCGGCGACGAGCAGGAAGTGCTCGGCTATGAGATTCTTGTCACAGCTACAATAGGTGGTGCGCCCCGGCTGAAGTTGCGTCCGGTTAAGGCTCGGGCAGATGAATTGAGGGTTTGCATTTGCAGTCAGTATTCTGGAACAGTTTTGTGCAACGCACTACCGGTCGTCAGACCTCATCCGTAACCAGCATCTACAAGCCCCTGCTGTGGTTTGCCGGAGCAGCTTTTCTGGCTGCGGGCAGCGGTTCTCTCCGCGCAGAAACCCCGGCCGTCGCAACGCAGACGCAGTTGAGCTCAAATGTCGCTCATACGGCGACCGGAACACGGGCCAGCTTCGTGGTGCATGTGTCGCCAGAGGGCGGGGACGCCAATGCGAGCGGGGTGGTTACGCTGGTTGACGGCACACGCGATATCGGGTCTGCTGTCCTGAATGCCGAGGGCGAAGCGACCCTGAGCGTCCCCGGACTGACGGCGGGCGAGCACTCCGTGCATGCCCTCTATCGCGGCACCGATAGTCTGGCCAGTTCAGTGTCGGCCGATACGCAGGTGGTTGCAGAAGCTGCCACTACAGTGCCGAACTTCAGCATCGTTCCTGCGACCACAACCCTGACTGTCTCGCAGGGAACGACCGGCACGGTACAACTGACGCTGACCCCGGTCAATAAATTCAGTAACTACGTGACACTCTCCTGCTCGGGACTGCCCGCGGATACGGCCTGCACCTTTCTTCCGACGAATGTATTCGTCAGCGGCGCTACGGCGACGACCAGCATTCTGAGCGTAGAGACGTATGGCCCGACCAGTTCGAACAGCAAGCTTCGCCAGAGCTCGAAGATGGTGTACGCCTTTTTATTTCCGGGACTGCTGGCCATCGCCGGGCTGGGTCTGCGCCGGCGCAGCGATGCATGGCAGAATGCCGGGCTGATGCTGCTGGTGGTTGCGGGGCTTGGCGTCACGAGCGGCTCGATGAGCGGCTGTTCGCAGCGATACCACTATCTGAACAAGTCCCCTGTTCCTTCACCGGGCACCGCGTATGGCAAGTTCACGTTCACCGTGGAAGCACAGGCGACTTCCGGGGTGACAGTCACGACCCAGACTCTTCCGAACATGGTTCTGGACGTGACGCCTCCAGCCTCCTAGAGCCAGAGATCGTCGATCAATGTTACCGCTTCTTCAGCGGCTAAGGCCGGGTGTCAAGGATGAACTTATGGCGGGACTGAAGTCCCGCCCCTTCAAGATTCACATTGGATTGAGCATTGATGCGACGATCTGCCGGGCTTGCTCTACGATCTCCGGGGCATCGCCGAAACCGCGCAGCCAGTAGACGTCCGGCTCCCTTCGAAACCAGGTAAGCTGACGTTTCGCGAAATTGCGATGACCCTGCTGAGCGAGCTGGATAGCAGTTTCGCCGGCAGATTCGCCGCGCAGGAAAGCTGCTGCCTGGCGGTAGCCGAGGGCGTCGAACAGCTTCAGTTCCGGCCCGTATTTCTCCAGTAAACGCTGCGTTTCTGCGATCAATCCATGTTCGAACATTTCTGCAGCGCGCTGGTTGATCCGCGCGTACAGCTGCTTACGCTCCGGTTCCAGGCCGATGCGGAGGATCCGGTAGCCGGTGAGCGGGTCGCGGCCTTCTGCCCAGGCTTCGGTCATGGGTCGTCCGGATGTGAGGGATACTTCAAGACCCCGGATCAGCTTCGGAATATCGTTGGCGTGGATAGCCGCGGCAGCAGCCGGGTCGCGCCTTGAGAGCAGACGGTGCAGGTAGCCGGAGCCGTGACGTACTCCTGTCTTGCGCAGGCGGTCGCGGAGTTCCTCGATGCGCGGCGGTCCGGCAAAAAGTCCCATCAGCAGCGCACGCAGGTAGAGTCCGGTGCCGCCGGTAATGATGGGCAAATGGCCGCGAGCAGTAATAGCCGCGACGGCTGCGCGGGCGTCGCGGCTGTAGTCCCCGGCGGAATAGGGGTGAGCCGGTGAGGCGATGTCGATGAGGTGGTGCGGGAGTTGTCGACGCTGGTCAGCAGAGGGTTTAGCCGTGCCGACCTCAAAGTCGCGGTAGACAGCAACTGAATCGCAGCTGACGATCTCGCCGTCGAATTGTGCGCCTAACTGCAGGGAAAGGGCCGTTTTGCCGCTCGCGGTAGGCCCAAGCAGGACTACCATCAGGGGCAGTTCTGCTGCTACCAAACGTGCCACCAGCCGGTGGGAAACACTTCATGCCAGTTTGCCCGGGCCAGGGCGAATCCGACGAGCACGCAGCCGACAATCAGCAGGCCGGTCACCTGGCGGCCGCGATAGATGGTCTCGATGGGCCGGGACGGCTTTGGCTTGGTGGCGGCCGGATTGCCGGGTGCCGGGCGCACTACTTCTGGTCCACAGGAATGTTGTAGTAGAAGCCGAAGCCGAGGGTAAGGCTCTTGCCCTTGTACTCCGCTGGCAGCGGTGGATAGGTTGCGCCTGTGATGCCAGCCCAGGAAGCGCGATCGAGGGCAACTTCGCCGGAACCGCTGATGAGGTACATGTGCTTGACGCTGCCGTCCGGCATCACGTCGAACTTGATCGATACCCGGCCTTTGTCATTGAGCGGCGGCCTGGCGGAGATGGGGATGATGGGCAGCCAGGAGCGGTAGGTCGCGGCAATGACACGCTGCAGCCACGGGTCGAAATTGACTCCCATGGTGTCGCTGAGGATCTGCGCGCCGGCGCCCATGCCTCCACCACCTGGAGATGCGTTGGTTCCCACGCTGCCTCCCCCGGAAGCGGCGCCTTTGGCAGCCTGGCGGATGATGTCTCCCGGCGAGATGTCGGTCTTGAAAGGATGCGTGGCGTGGTCCTGGGTAGTCTGCGCCTGTTGCTTCGGAGCGGGCTGGGGCGCGGGAGCTGGCGTGGGTGTCTGTGTCTGCGTCGGGACCGGGGGAGGCTGCTGCTGGGCCTGCTGTACCGGTTGCTGCGGTACAGGTGCCTGCGGCGTCTGTGGCGTTGGAGTCTGCTTCGGCTGCGGCGCGGGCGCGGCTTTGCGCTGTGCCTGGAAATGCTGCAGGGTCTTCTGGTCTACATGCGGATGGACGGGCGGGGCATTGGATTTCGCCCGCGGCTGACGCAGGGCATCCTGCGGCGTGGTGAGATAGGTGAAGTCCTGGTGCCCTTTGAGCGACGGATTGACCACGACCGGTTCGTGCCAGAGGTAGCGCGGGCCAAAAA